>CACXFF010000060.1 GCA_902766805.1 uncultured Coriobacteriaceae bacterium
GATCAAGATAGAGATGAACTTCCTGCCGGACGTCTACGTGCCCTGCGAGGTGTGCGGCGGCGCGCGCTACAACCGCGAGACGCTCGAGGTCAAGTACCACGACCGCGACATCTCCCAAGTCCTGGACATGACTGTGACAGAAGCGCTGTCCTTCTTCGAGAACATTCCCTCCATCAAGCGCAAGCTCCAGACGCTCTACGACGTCGGCCTGGGCTACATCAGGCTCGGCCAGCCTGCCACCACGCTGTCCGGTGGCGAGGCACAGCGCGTGAAGCTGGCCAAGGAGCTGCAGCGCATCCAGACGGGCAAGACCTTCTACATCCTGGACGAGCCCACCACCGGCCTGCATTTCGAGGATGTGCGCCAGCTGGTCAACGTGCTCCAGCGTCTGGTGGATGCTGGCAACACGGTGCTCGTCATCGAGCACAACCTGGACGTGGTCAAGGTGGCCGACCGCATCATCGACCTCGGCCCCGAGGGCGGTGACGGCGGTGGCACCGTGGTGGCCTACGGCACGCCCGAACAGGTGGTCAAGGTGCCCGAGAGCTACACGGGACAGTTCCTCGCCCCGGTGCTGGAACGAGACCGCGCGCGTATGAAGGCGCATGCTCAGGAGCGCTAGACGCGTTTGGTCCGGGATGTCGGGTGACTCCTACGGGACACGGAGATAGGAGTGCGCGATGGCGCGCAAGGAGAAGGTTGCCAAAACCAATGCGATGCGCGAGCTTGAGGCCGCGGGCGTGCCCTACGAGCTGCGCACCTATGACCTGTCCGAGGAAGTGGGCGATGACTACGGGCTGCGTGTGGCGGCCGTCTTGGGCGAGGACCCTGACGCCTGCTTCAAGACGTTGGTGACCGTAGGAGCGGGTGGCGCCCATGTGGTGTGCTGCATCCCGGTGGGCTGTGAGTTGGATCTGAAGAAGGCGGCTGCCGCAGCGGGCCACAAGACGCTCTCCATGATGCACGTGCGCGACCTGGAGCCCACCACGGGTTATGTGCGCGGCGGCTGCTCGCCTGTGGGCATGAAGAAGTCCTTCCCCACGCTCATCGACGAGACCGCCCAGCTCTTCGATCACATCGCCGTGTCGGGTGGCAGGAGAGGCTACCAGCTGATCATAGCGCCCGACGCGCTTGCGGATTTCGTCGGCGCCACGTTCGTAGATCTGGTGCGGGGCTAGGGTTGTCGGGCTGCGCTTCGTGTGAGCTGACTCGTGATTCTGGCATGACCGCTACAATGGGTACGCACAAAAGCTGATCCGGAGGTACCCATGGCACAACAAGACGCGTCCACGCCGAAGCGCACATCTCGCGTGCGCGATCCTGAGCAGGACGGCCTGCTGCACGTGGACGCCGAGCCATTCCTGCGCGGCAGCCTGCGCACGGTCGTTGAGACGGGTGGATGGTTCCGCCCGCGACGCTTCGCGGAGGCGCAGGAGCGCTCGCTCACGAGCGTGGACGCGTGGCACCCTGGCCTGTATCGCCAGATGGCGCGCTGTACGGCGGGCATCTGCCTGGCCTTTGAGACCGACGCACAGACCATAGCCCTTGAGCTACACATGGATCCCGAGCCGCCGGCCACGGCCGACCAGCTTGAGCTCGTGGACGGCGTGGATGGTCCGCGCCTGCCGCACGACGGCGTGTCTGCCACAGTGGACGGCAGGCATCTTCCGGCCCGTCTCCCGCAGGGAACGATGGAACGCGTGGTCTTTGACCTCGGCCCGTTGCCGGATGACGGCGTGCACCGCGTGCGCGTGTGGCTTCCTTGGGGCAGGGGCTGCGCGCTGCGTGACGTCCTCGCCAACGGCAGTTTCGTTCGTGGCCTTCCGGCCCGTCCTGGCCTGCTGGTGATTTCCGACTCCATCGCGCAGGGCTTCTGCGTGGACGATCCGGCCTTTGCGTGGCCGACGTTGCTGGGCGAGGCACTCGGGCTCGACGTCGTGAACCAGGGCGTGGGCGGGCAGATCTTCCAGGCCAGCAGCCTGGCGGGCCTTGCGGCCCTGGAGCGGCCGGTCGCCGTGTTGGTCGCATTGGGCCAGAACTACGCCTTCGCACCCTTTGGCGAGTCCGTCGTGCGCAGGGATGCCAAGCTCTTCTTCCGCGCGCTCGCACAGGCGTTCCCGGGAGTGCCGGTGCTCGTGGCCACTCCCACGTGGCGCGGGCCGGGTGCCCGCCTGCACGCCCGCTCGTCATTTGCGCGGGTGCCCGAGCTGCTGCGCGAGGTCGTGGCGACCCACGAGGGCATGGCTGTGGTGGACGGTCTGAGCCTGCTGCCGCATGACGTGGCCCTGCTCGCCGATGGCGAAGACCATCCCAACCAAGAAGGCGCCCGCCTCATGGCCCAGGCCTGGGTGGAGGAGCTGTTACGCGTGATCGTGCCCCCGGCAGACGCGACGCGTCTGGTGGAGGGTGTCGTGCGCGCGGACGAGGGCTATGGCTTGGGCGATGTGGAATCCAGCGCTGCCACAGCTGTCGTTGTGCCCGAGGACGAGGCGGGTACGGTAGACGAGTCGACCTGTGAGGCGGAGACGGACCGGGGGACCGCGTCCGAGGCAGCGCCAGAGCGACCGGTCGATCCGGAGCCGGACGGGCCCAAGCCTGGTGCCGACAGCCCTGTGGCTGCGCCACGTGCCGCGGATGTTGAAGCGCCCGCTCCCGCAGAGGCCGCGGGTAGCGAGCCAGAAGCGCCTGTCGCGTCCGATGGGGCCGGCTCGCTCTTCACGGTCGTTTCCGCACGTCCCGAACCTGCCGATGCGATCGACGATGCTGTTGCTGCGACGGGTGCCGCCCCCTGCTCTGGCCTAGCCGCGCAGCTTGCGGAGCGCAAGGCGGCGGCTTCCAGCCAAATGGACAGCCCCGAGGAGCGTGCCGTGCAGGCGAAGACCTGTGCTGCGCATCGTGCGGAGCTGATCTCGCGCTTCTACGCAGGGGGTTCGTTGGAGAAAAGCGCCCCCAAGAGCAAGGCCAGGCGCGCCACACGCACGGCAAAGTCCCCGCGCGAGTCGTCTGTGTCACGCAAGCGCAAGGCACGCGTCAAGTCGGAGAAGCTCGAGCCTCAGCTTGAGCCGGCTCCGCCCAGGACCCGACAGCTCACGCTCTTCGACGCGATCGAGGGGGGCGCGGGCGATGAGAGGATGGAGTCCAAGCCTGCGCCTGGGGTTTCGGGCCAGCACGCCAGGCTTGCAGACGACACGCCGGGTCTTACGCTCGTCTCTGGACCCGCACGGGAGGGACGAGCGGATGCCTCGGGCGAAACGCGGGGTGCCTCAGACGACTTGCCCGAGGAGTAGCGCGAGTATGCCCACTGTCTCTTAGCTGCCAAAAAACGCCCGGACCACAGCTGGTCCGGGCGTTATGTGTTGCGGGCGGGAGCATGTGATCCTCAAGCGCTCTGGCGGCC
>CACXFF010000061.1 GCA_902766805.1 uncultured Coriobacteriaceae bacterium
AGGAAGAGCTCGTGCACGTCCTGGTCGCCGTCCTTCGTGGGGTTCGGGGTGTTGGCGAACGCGATGAAGTCCGCCGGGATCATGCGCGTGCCCTGGTGGATGAGCTGGTAGAACGCGTGCTGGCCATTCGTGCCGGCCTCGCCCCAGTAGATCTCACCCGTGGCGCAGGTGACCGGGGAGCCGTCCCAGCGCACGGACTTGCCGTTGGACTCCATCGTAAGCTGCTGCAGGTAGGCGGGGAAGCGGTGCAGGTACTGCACGTAGGGCAGCACGGCATGGCTCTCGGCGCCGAAGAAGTTGACGTACCAGACGTTGATGAGGCCGAGCAGCGCAGGGATGTTCTCCTTGAGCGGCTTGTTCTCGAACTCGCGGTCCATCTCGTAGAAGCCCGCCAGGAAGTCCTGCCAGACCTCCTTGCCAAAGGCCAGGATCAGGGACAGGCCCACCGCGGAGTCCACGGAGTAACGACCGCCGACCCAGCTCCAGAAGCCAAACGCGTTGCTCGGTTCGATGCCGAAGTCGGCCACGAGGTCCAGGGCGGTGGAGACGGCCACGAAGTGCTTGGCGATGGCCTCGGCATCCTTCTCGGCGCTGCCGTCGATGGCGCCGGCGTCGCGCAGGGCGCCGAGCAGCCAGGTACGGGCCTCACGGGCGTTGGTCATGGTCTCGAGCGTGGTGAAGGTCTTGGAGACGATGACCACGAGGGTGGTCTCGGGATCGAGGCCCTTGACCTTCTCGGCGAGGTCGTTGGGGTCGATGTTGGAGACGTAGCGCACGGCAGGGCCCGTGAGGTAGGGACGCAGGGCTTCGTAGACCATGACCGGACCGAGGTCAGAGCCACCGATGCCGATGGACACGACGTTCTCGATGGGCTTGCCGGTGACGCCCGTCCAAGCACCGGAGCGCACGCGCTCGGCGAAGTCGTACATCTTGTCGAGCACATCGTTGACGTCGGCGACGGTGTCCTGGCCGTCCACGATCAGGCTGCCGGCTTCGGAGCGAGGACGACGCAGGGCCGTGTGCAGCACCGCGCGGTCTTCCGTGGTGTTGATGTGCACGCCGCCGAAGTACTGCGCACGGCGCTCTTCCAGGCCGACTTCCTGGGCGAGCTGCGCCAACAGGTCAATCGTCTCCTCCGTGATGAGGTTCTTGGACAGGTCGAAGTGCAGGTCGCTCGTCTCATAGGAGAACTTGTCCACGCGCTCTGCGTCCTGAGCGAACCACTCCTTGAGGCTGATGCCTGCGGCCTGAAGCTCGTCGTAGTGCTTCTGCAGCGCCGCCCACGCGGCGGTCTTGGTCGGATCGACCGGGCTAGTTGAAGCCATGTGAAACCTCCCACTCCTGGGGCACGTTCCTCGGCACCCCATCCTGTAGTCCCGCATGGGCACTATGGTACCGCGCGCGGTTCATGCCACTGCACGAGAGACGATAAACGGCCAAGTCTTTCTTGTGCAACGGTCATACAAGCAGGTGGCGAAGTTGTGCTAGGCACAACTTCGCCACCTGCGTCAAAAGCTCTGGAAGACCCGCCTAGAAGCTCGCCTGCTCGTCCTGATTGCGCGTGGGCGTTTGCGCCAGGATGCGCGGCGCCACCAAGCGCGTGTAGAGCACGAGCCACACCAAGCCAAAGCAGAAGCCCGCGAGCACGTCGCTCGTCCAGTGCACGCCCAGGTAGATGCGGGTCAAGCCCACGGCCACGATGAACAGGGCCATGAAGACCGCCACGAAGATGCGCCAGGGATTGTTGCGCTGGTAGTGCCACACGAGCCACAGGATGAAGCCATAGAAGACCATCACGATGACAGCGTGGCTCGAGGGGAAGCTCGCAGAGGTCTCTACCGCCAAGCGCAGCTCCTCGGGCGGACGCGGACGGGACATGAGGCTCTTGATCAGCGTGTTCAGGAGCCAGCCCGGCAAGGCGCACAGGACGAGGGCCAACACAGGCGCCGGACTCGGCGCAAAGACCGTCAGGCACAACGCGACCAACAGCAGCGCGGCGGGCATCGCGAGGTCGGTGACGTACATCACTATCTGCGTAACCTTCTCGCTGCGTACGTGGTCGATCATGTAGTTGAGCACGGTCTCGTCGAAGCCCAGTGGCCCCTTGTTGGCCATGAACACCAGGACCGTGAGGGCGACGAAGCCCACGAGCCCCACGACCAACAGCAGGACGGAGAGGGGATTCCAGTTGCCCAGCTCGGGGTCGGGCGGAATCTCTATCTGTTTGGCGGCATGCCGCGGGGCGTTCTGAACGGCGGGAGTGGATTCGTTGGGTTCCATGTGGTCTCCTTTTGCGTGAGGACCCATACAGCTTAACGCAGGCAGGCGTCTGGGGCCAACTCAGGTCTGCCGCGCGGGCGTCGGGGCTTGGAAGTCGTCGGGGCGAGGGTGGTCGCGCTGGTGTTACGCGTGGTCGTCGTGGTCGTGCTCGCCGTGATCGTGCGCGTGATGCGCGTGCTGGTGGTCATGATCGTGCGCGTGGTGGTCGTGCTCACCGTGATCGTGCAGGTGGGGCA
>CACXFF010000062.1 GCA_902766805.1 uncultured Coriobacteriaceae bacterium
AAAGGACCCAATCCTCGTGGGTTTCCGTCAGTTGGGGTCACTGTAGTGTCCTCAGCTGTCCCAAAGGACCCCAGACGCCGGCCTTCCGAAGACTTGGGGTCACTGTAGTGTCCTCAAGTCTTCCAAGCGAGCCGCAAGCGGGCTGTTCCCAACAGTTGGGGTCACTGGAGTGGCCTCAACTCTCCCGAATCCTCGGCCCCGGATAGCAGGCAGCGCTTACGACAGACGCGCGCCGTCGGGTACTTCCCACTCGGGCACGACGAGCGGCAGCGGGTGCACGCCATCGTCGTAGCCGACCTCGAGGATCATGCCCTGGCTCGCGATTCCGGCCATCTTGCGCGGGGCGAGGTTCACCAGGCACAGGCACTGGCGGCCCGTAAGCTCTGCCCAATCGTCGCGATCCTCCTGCATGGCCGAGACGATGGTGCGCTCGAAGTCGCCGAAGCTGATGGTGAAGGCGACGAGCTTCTTGGATTTGGGCACGACCTCCAGGTGCGTGATGCGGCCACAGCGGATGTCGAGCTTGTCGAAGTCGTCGAAGCTCACGGTGTCTTTGACGGGTGCGGACATGGCGCCCCCCTTCCTGCGCGGTGCATGATGCGTGCTGCGCGTACGGTGGATACTGGAACCAGCATACAACAGCGCCACAGCAAAGCCCCAGCCCCCGCGACCACGCGTGGCACTCCGCCGCCGCGTGGTACCAAATAGACCACGTCTTTTTGGTACCAAAACGCGCCCGCGGGCCTGTGACTACGGGCGCGCTATTTGGCCATCCGACACCGCTTGTTACCCAAGAGCCTTTGGCTTCACGGTAACATCCCGCCGCTTGTTACCCCAGAGCCAAAGGCTTCACGGTAACAAGCGGGCGGGATGGCGCGGGCCTCAGGGCAAGCGCGTTAGTCCTGGTAGTCGGCGATGTGGGTCCAGCGGTCGCGCAGCAGGAAGGCCACGGCCTTGGGCTCGCGGGTGCGGGTGAAGGCGCCCTTCTTGTTGCCGTCCACGCGCAGGATGCCCTCGCCGGTCTGGAAGTCGCAGAGGTTCCAAGGCTGCTCGCCCACGACCCAATCGAACATGTCGAAGACCTCGTGCTGGCGCCGGAAGAACTCCACCTGGTACTCCTCGCTCCACATCACGCTCGGGAGCTTGTGCAGGCCCGCCAGCGTGTCGGTGCCGTACTCGGTGAACATGAACGGCTTGTTGGGCTCGAGCTCCTCCCACTTGTGCATCTCCTCGATGAGGATCTGCTGGGCGTCGGCGATGCGCGGACCACCGCTCACGTACCAGCCGTCATAGCGGTTGAGCATCATGAAGTCGGCCAGGTGCGTGCACTTGTCGATGCCGGCGCGGCAGCGCGTGACGTTGGTGTAGGAGCGCGGACGGCGCTGCGGGTCGAGCTCGCGGCAGGCGTCAAAGACCTTCTGCGCGTAGGGCACGGCGTTCTCGCTGGAGAAGTCGGGCTCGTTGAAGAGGCTCCAGGCGCACACGCAGGCGTGACGCTTGTCACGCTGCACGAGCTCCTCGAGCGCCGCGAGGTGGGCGGGCAGGGTCTTCTCGTGCACGAGCGGATCGTCGAAATAGGTTGCGCCCGACGCGCTGGTCACGGCGTCGGCGAAGTTCTTGGTCGAGCGCAGCATGCCCACGGCGGCCACCTCGTCGATCACGAAGAAGCCCTCGCGGTCGGCCTGGTAGAGCTGTTCCTCGGCGTAGGGGTAGTGGCTCGTGCGGAACGAGTTGGCGCCCATCCACTTGAGCAGCTCGAAGTCGCGCTTGTTGACCACCGGGTCGAAGCCGCGGCCGTGCACCGGGCTGTCCTCGTGGCGGCCAAAGCCCTTGAGGTAGACCGGGCGGCCGTTGACCAGGATCTTGGCCCCCTCGATGGCCACGGTGCGCAGGCCAATCTCGTCATACCACTCGTCCACCAACGTCTCGCCGTCCCAGATCTGCGCGGTGAAGGTGTACAGGTAGGCGTCGCGCAGCTGCCAAAGGCGCGCGTCGGCCACCGTGAGCGTGCCCGTGGCGCCAGTCGCGCGGGCCACCTCAACGCCGTCCTCGTCGGTCACGACCAGGCGCACCTCGTGGCTGCCGTTGGTGGTTACGGCATAGCTGACCTGCGCGTCGTTGCCCGTAAGCGCGATGTCGACGGAGAGGTCTTCCACGCGCTCGGTCGGCGTGGAGAGCAGGCGCACCGGGCGCTGCAGGCCCGAGTAGTTGAAGAAGTCGAAGTACGGTGCGGCGATGCGGGTGCCGTCACGCATGGTGGCCACGCCGCCGGCGGGGATGGTCTGCTCGGTGAGCTCGTTGCTCACGCGCACCACGACAAGGTTCCAATCGTTGGGACGCACGACCTGGGCGATGGGCGCGACGAACGGGGTGAAGCCGCCCTCGTGGCTCGCGACCTCGGCGCCGTTCACGTAGACCGTGGCGCGGTGCGTCGCGGCGTCGAAGCGCAGGTCCAGGTTGCCCTCGCACCACTCGCCCGGGACGAAGAAGCGGCGCGCGTACCAGAAGTCGCCGTAGTACTCGCGGATGCCCTTGTCGGTGAACAGGTCGTTGAAGCTCGCGGGCACCGGCACCTCCATCGGGTCGGGCAGGCCGGCCTCGGGCCAACCCTGGGCCACGCCCACGCCCTCAGGGTCGAGCTGGAAGTCCCAGGTGCCGCAGAGGTCCTCGATGCGACGGGTGCGCGTGAAGCGCGGATACAGCGATGCAAATGCCATGGGGGTTCCTTTCCTTGGGGGGCGCCAAGCCGCGGGTCGGGGCTGCGCCATACGTCAACCAACGCTAGTATCCAACAGGCATAAGCGCAGTTAGGGGCTCGTGTGTGAGATGTACGCGTTTGGTCAACGAGCCGCGACGAAGCGTCATGCGGGCAACCGTACTAGTATCATCATTGATGGACGCCCAACGGCCCGGCGACGGCCACGGCCGCATGATCCCGACGAGAGGGGAACGCGATGACCCCAGAGCAGCTCGACACCAAGCTGCGCACGCTGAGCGAGCACGAGCTGGCATACCGTTCGGGCGTGAAGCCCACCGACAACCAGCTGCTGCACGAGACCGTACAGGTCAAGGGCCATCCCGCCCTGCGCTCGCGCTTCGGCGATCGCGCGCTCCGGCATTGGGCGGAACTCGGCTACGGGCCCAACGACGCGCCGGCGCCGCACCTGTTCATCGGGCACCACGCGCGCTTCCGCGAGTACCCGCTGCACTTCCATGATTTCGTGGAGCTGTCGTACATGTACAGCGGCTCGTGCATGGAGGTGGTCAACAACGGCATCTACGGCATCAAGCAGGGGCAGGTGCTGCTCGTGGACTCCGACACCGTCCACACCATCTCGCCCATGGGCGAGGACGACGTGCTGTTGAACATCCAGATCGAGAAGCCCTACTTCAACAGCAACTTCTTCAACCGGCTGGACTCGGGCAACCTCGTGACCTCGTTCTTTGTGAACGCCATCAGCAAGAGCGCCGCCCACGACAACTTCATCCTGTTCCACTCCGAGAACAGCCGGCGCCTGGCTGTCTTCATGCAGGAGCTGCTCTGCGAGTACTACGACCCCTCACCGCGGCCGAGCGAAATCATCAACGGGCTCTTCTCGCTCGTCATCAGCGAGCTGATCAACGTCTACGCCGAAGGCGACCAGCGCACCAATTCGCCGCGCCTGAGCCCGGTGGTGCCCGTGCTGCGCTACATCGAGCAGCACTACGCCAACTGCACCTTGGAGCAGACGGCGCGCGAGTTTGGCATGTCCACGAGCTACCTCACCAAGCTCATCAAGCGCGAGACCGGATCGACCTTCAAGGTGCTCGTGCAGCAGCAGCGCATGGCAGTCGCGCGACGCCTGCTGCAGGAGAGCGACCTGTCCGTCACCGACGTGGCGCGCAACGTGGGCTATGCCAACATGAGCTTCTTCTACCGCGTGTTCGAGCGCGAGTACGGCATGCGGCCCGGCGAGTGCCGCCGCCGCGTGGAGCCGTAAGCGGCGGGCCGGCCAACGTTGCGGCGGGGCGGGACGCATTGGTTCGGTGGACCGGCGGGCTCGGCGTGTGCCACGGCAACGCGGTCACGTACTTCGGGTTGCAACGCCGTTTGGTACCAAAAACGCGCCTGTAGGCCTTGTGCCTGCGGGCGCGTCTTTTGGCCCCCCGTTCCCTTGTTACCGGGAAGCCTTCGGCTCTGGGGTAACATCTTGTCCCCTTGTTACCCCAGAGCCGAAGGCTTCCCGGTAACAAGGGAACGGGATGTTACGGATTGGGGGCGCGTGTAACGGGTGCATTTCGTCGGGTGGCGGCGTCCCGGCGCGCGTGCTTAAATCGCTGACACAACCGAATAGCGTTGCCAAACCGTAGATGCGGAAGTAAAACCGTCTGTGCGGGCGCGCGCTGGAGCTGGGGTTGGCCCCCTGGCGAGCACGCCCGCTGAGTGCGCCAACAGAGAGCCTGGGCAGCTGGAATCCAGGTGGTGGCAGGGCGGCACAATGGAACCGCGGAGGGCGCGAAGAAGCGCACGGCCCCAGGGCCCACGCGTGGAAGTCGCGACGGGAGCTCCCGTCACAGAGCAGGAGGGTTGGCGCCCTCCAACGAGCGAGCGGAGGCAGCTCCGCTAACCGAGGTGGCACCGCAGGCGCAGCACAGAGCGCTTGTCCTCGAGTACCCACAGGGCGAGGACGGGCGTTTTTTCATGCGCCGGCTGTAACGACTCGGCAGCCAGGCGCAGCGCCCGCCCCGCATCACCGGGCCAACGTGCCCGCACACGCGCACCGCGCGGAGAAAGGAGGCCATCATGGCCGAGCAGACCCCCTACCGCACCTACCTCACCGAATCCCAGATCCCGACCCAGTGGTACAACCTGCGCGCCGACATGCCCAACAAGCCCGAGCCCATGCGCCTGCCCAACGGCGCGGTCGCCCAGTTCGAGCACGTGGCGCCCGTCTTTGCCGACGAGCTCGTGCGCCAGGAGCTCGACGACGAGACGCGCTTCATCGACATCCCCGAGGGCGTGCGCGAGATGTACAAGGTCTACCGCCCCAGCCCGCTGTGCCGCGCGTACAACCTGGAGCG
>CACXFF010000063.1 GCA_902766805.1 uncultured Coriobacteriaceae bacterium
CACGTGCGCGAGGCGCACAACCTCTCCATCGGCGAGCGCACCGCCGAAGACATCAAGATCAACGTGGGCTCCGCGGCGCCGCTTGCCGAGGAGCTCGACGTCGAGGTCAACGGCCGCGACATCATGAGCGGCCTGCCCAAGACCGTTCGCATCGAGTCCGAGGAGATCCGTCGTGCCCTGGACCGTCCGCTCGACGAGGTCACCAAGACGGTCAAGGACGCGCTGGACATGACCCCGCCCGACCTGGCGAGCGACCTGATGTACTACGGCATCCTGCTCACGGGCGGCGGCGGCCTGCTGCGCGGCTTGGACCAGCGCCTGCGCGAGGAGACGGGCGTGCCGGTGAACGTGAGTCCCACGGCGCTGGAAAACGTCGTCACGGGCTGCGCCAGAGTCTTGGAGGCCAACGCGTTCAGCGGCGGCTTCGTGCAGAGCACGGGGCGCTAAGGCGTGGCCGGGACTGACGGCCGGCTGCCCTCGGGCACGCTCTCGTCCAAACAGCCGGGCTCTGACAACAGACTGGCCCTCATGCTCGGGGCGATCGCCCTCACCCTGCTCGTGCTGTCTGCGAGCGGCTTGGGCGACGGCGCGTTCGGGGCGCTGCGCACCGGCTTCAACGTGATCACGACGCCCATCCGGCAGCTGGGCTCGCTGGCAGGCCTTCCCTTCCAGGGCGTGGGCAACGCGGTCCTCAACCTGACCGCCGACCAAAAGACCCTGTCGGACCTCCAGCAGGAAAACGAGCTCCTCGCCGCGCGCAACGCCGAGCTTGAGGAAGCTGAGCAGACGGCCCGGCGCCTCGAGGAGCTCCTGGGCGTGCAGTCGAGCTACAACCTGCAGTCCATCGGCGCGCGCGTCATCGCGCTGTCCACGAGCTCGTGGCAGTCGACGCTCACCATCGACAAGGGCGCGGGCGCGGGCTTGGCCGTGGGCATGCCCGTCATCGGCGTGGCGGGGGTCTTGGGCCAGATCGTGGAGTGCTATCCGACGAGCTCGGTCGTCGCGCTGCTCAACGACGAGAACTCCTCCGTCTCGGCCATGGTGCAGGCGAGCCGTGCCCAGGGCATGCTCGTGGGCGCGGCGGACGGCAGCCTGCGCCTGTCCATGGTGGGCACCGACCAGCAGGTCGCGGTGGGCGACACGGTGGTCACCTCGGGCTTGGGTGGCGTCTATCCTAAAGGCCTGCCCCTGGGCAAGGTCTCGAGCGTGGAGCGCAACAGCTCCCAGATCTACCTGGAGATTGGCGTGAGCGCCTTCGCGTCGGCCACGACCAACGAGGAAGTGCTGGTCGTCACGTCGCTCACCGACGAGCAGAAGGCCTCGGCCGACGAGGTCACGCAGGCCAGCGCGCAGGACGCCGCGCAGGCGCAGCAGGTCGTCCCGGCCACTGACGCCACGACTGGCGAGGCCGGGCAGGCGGAGGCGCAGGGCGCCGAAGAGCAGACCGCGGAAGGGGGAGAACAGCGATGAGCATGGACCTGCGTGACAGCGGTTCGAGCGGTGTGGGCTTCGCCGTCCTCTGCGTGATCTGTGCCTTTGCCCAGCTCGCGATCTCTCCCAACCTCAACCTCTTCGGGGGCTGCGCGAATTTTGCCCTCGTCCTCACGGCCTGCGTCGCGATGAGCGAGGGAGGGTCCAAGGCCATCATCACGGGCTTCTGCGCCGGGCTCTTCTTCGACCTGAGCACGGTCGGCCCCATGGGCCTCATGTGTCTGGAGCTCACGGTGCTCGGCGCGTTGGTCGGCGCGAGCGGGCGCAACCGCTTCGCCGAGTCGCCGCTCGCGTTGGCGCGGGTGTACGCGCTGTCTGCCGCGTCGGTGGAGCTGGCCTACCAGCTCTGCTCGGTCATGGTCGGGCACAGCGGCTCGCTGTGGGACGCCCTCGTGTTCCGTTTCCTCCCCGGCGTCTTCTTGGACCTGGTCTGCTTCGTGCCGTTCGCGTTCTTCTACCTGCGCCAGGTGACCGCTGGCTCCTCGCTGGGCTTCGGCGGCAAGGGCAGGCGCGGGCGTTTCGACACGCCGGGGCTGTGAGCGCATGAACGTACCCGTGGTCATCGCCATCGTGGTGCTGGTCTGCTCGCTGGTCGCGCTCGGCGTGCTGGCGTGGAAGGGCCGCAGCGGCAAGCGCTTCTCCTTTGACATCGGCGGCGCGGCGCCCACGGCCTCGGGTGGAGATGCCACCTCGGCCGAGTCGGGCTTCGCCTCGCGCATCCGGGCGACTATCGCCGTGGTGGCGGTCGCCTTTGGCGCGGTGGCCGTGCGCCTGTGGGGGATGCAGATCGTCGACGGCGACGACTACTCGCACCGGGCGGAGAACAACCGCACGCGCACGGTGACGACGCGCGCCCCGCGCGGGCGCATCCTTGACCGCAATGGCGTCGAGCTCGTGACGAACCGTCCCTCGCTCACGGTGGTGGGCGACGCGTCGGTGCTCGACGACGAGGTGGGGGTGCGCCTGCTGTCCAGCGTGCTCGGCATGCCCATGGTCGCCGTGCGCCGCAAGCTGCAGGACCAGACCGAGGGGGCGCAGAGCGCCCGCGCCATCTCGGTCGACGCCTCTCGTCGCGTGGTGGCCTATCTGGGCGAGCACGCGAAGCTCTTCCCGGGCGTGACCGTGGAGCAGCGCTCCGTGCGCAACTACCCGCTGGGTTCGTGCGCGGCGCACGTGCTGGGCTATACGGGCGTCGTGGGCCAGAAGCAGCTCGACGAGCAGGGGGACGGCAGTGACGGCGCGGTGACCTACCGCTCGGGTGACACCGTGGGCCAGGCGGGCATCGAGTACCAGTACGACAGCGTGCTGGCGGGCGTGCGCGGCGAGCAGGTCGTGTACGTGGACGCCGACGGCAACGTCACGAGCCGCTCCGACTCGGTGGAGCCCCAGGCTGGATCCGACCTCGTGCTCACCATCGATGTCGGCCTGCAGCAGGCGGCCGAGGCCGGCTTGCAGCACGGCATGGAGATGGCGCGCATGGGAGGCTACGTGCAGGCCAACAAAGGCGCCGTGATCGTGCTCGACGCCACGAACGGCGAGGTCCTCGCGTTGGCGAGCGCGCCCACCTACAACCCCAACGTGTTCGTGGGCGGCATCTCCAACGACGACTGGAACCAGCTGTCCGCCGAAGGGAGCGGCTATCCGCTCATGAACCGCGCGGTGTCCGGCCAGTACCCGTCGGCCTCCACCATCAAGCCCGTCGTGGGCTTCTGCGCGCTGGACAAAGGCGTGCTGGACCTCAGCACCACCTACTACTGCACGGGCTTCTGGACGGGCTTCGGCGAGGCGTTCGGCCAGTACTGCTGGGAGCACAAGGGCCACGGCACCATGAACCTGGAGACGGGCATCATCTACTCGTGCGACACCGTCTTTTATGAGATCGGCAAGTCGCTCTTCTACAGCGACGACCAAGAGGCTCTCCAGAACAAGTTTCGCAGCTGGGGCCTGGGGGCCGCCACGGGCATCGATCTGCCGTCCGAGGCTCTGGGCCGCGTGCCGGACGCCGCGTGGAAGTGGGACTATTTCGAGGGCTATGAGGAGCACGACCGCCAGTGGCAGGGCGGTGACATGACCAACCTGTGCATCGGCCAGGGCTTCCTGCTCGTCACGCCGCTCCAGATGGCATCGCTCTACGTGGGACTGGCCACGCGCGGCACCATCTGGCGCCCGCACCTGCTCAAGAGCGTGCGGGCCAAGACGGGAGAGGGCGACGTGGTCTCGTACGTGCCGCAGGTCAACGCCACTCCCGAGGAGCCCGTCGCATACTTCGACGTCGTACAGCGCGGCCTGGACGGCGTGATCTACCAGGAGAGCGAGAACATGACCGCGCACTTCACCTCGCTGCCGGTGCGTGTGATGGGCAAGACGGGCACCGGCGAGGCCTCGGGCAACCGCGACCCCACCGGCTGGTTCATGGCCATCGCGCCCGAGGACAGCCCCAAATACGTGGTGTGCGCGATGTTGGAGGAGGCGGGCTTCGGCTCGACCTCCGCGATGTATGCCGTGCGTGACACGCTGGGCTACCTGTACGCCAGCCCGGACACCTCCACGGCGATCGACGATTCTGGCGCGCGATAGGAGGCGACGACTTGGACGCTGGTACGGGAACGGGAGCAGCGCGCTTCTTCGGCGGGCTGTTCGGCGAGAGCGGCTCGCACTCGTTGCACGGGCGCTCGTGGCGCTTCACGCGCGACCTCTACATGCCGGTCTTCGTCACGAGCACGCTGCTGGTGCTCTTCGGCCTGATCGTGGTGTGGTCTGCGTCGCTGTCCATCGCGGACGCCTCGCTGCCTCGCCAGGCCTTGGGCGCGGCCCTGGGGCTGGTCGGCGCCATCTTCTTCTGGCACTACGACTACCGCACGTTCGCCAACTACACCAACGTGCTGCTGGGCATCGTGGTGGTGCTCATGATCCTGCCCAAGATACCCGGCTTCGGCTACGAGGCCAAGGGCATCACGGGCTGGGTCAAGCTGCCCGTCATCGGCCTGCGCTTCCAGCCCTCGGAGCCGGCCAAGATCGTGACCATCCTGCTCATGGCGTCGCTCACGGCCCAGTACAACGGCAGCATCGACTCGCTCAAGGACTACGTGCGGCTCTGCGGGATGCTGGCCCTGCCGTTCCTGCTCATCCTGTTGCAGCCCGACCTGGGCACCGGTCTGGTGATCGTGGTGTCGGGCGCGACGATCATCGCCTGCGGCGGGGCGCGGCGCAAGTGGCTCGTCGTCACGGTGGTGGCCGTCGTGGGCTTGGCGGCGCTGGTGATCTGGGTGTCCATGACCGAGGGCCTGCCCAACATCCTCAAGCCCTACCAGCTCAAGCGCCTGTTGGTCTTTGTGGATCCCTCTCTCGACCCAGCCGGGGACGGCTACAACCTGCAGCAGTCCATGATTGCGGTGGGCTCGGGAGGCTTTTTGGGCAAGGGCATCGGCAACGCGTCGCAGGCCGGCCAGGGCTTCCTGCCCGAGGCGCACACCGACTTCGTCTTTGCCCTGCTCTCCGAGGAGTTCGGCTTCGTGGGGTCCATGCTCGTGGTGGGCTGCTTCTGCGTGCTCATCATCGCGACCCTGCGCTTGGCCCAGCGTCTCGACGCGCCTTTTGGCAAGCTGGTGCTCGTGGGCATCGCCGCGATGTGGGCGTTCCAGGCCTTCGAGAACATCGGCATGAACATCGGCATCATGCCCATCACGGGCATCCCGTTGCCCTTCGTCTCGTTCGGGTCGTCGTCCATGATCACCCAGCTTGTGGCCGTGGGCTTGGTGCAGTCGGTGTACCGCTACCGCCCCAAGGCCAGCTAGGCCCTGCCAGCGCGTGCGGGTCTTTGGTAGACTGGGACGACAGGCTCGGACCCAAGGCCGCGTTCATCTCGGAGGAATCATGCCAAACTTCAACGTCGACAACGTGCGCGAGGTCTTCAACGAGGGGCGCAACGTGCAACGCCAGCGTGACGAGGAGGTGCGCGTCGCCTTCTTTGTGGACCCGACCGCCTCGCCCGAGCAGATCGCGGCGCTGCGCACGGCTTTCGTCCCCGAGCTCCCCACGGGGCTCATCCACGTGGAGCGCCTGAGCGAGTCGGGCCTGGTCACCGTCCTGCCCACCACCGACCTGGCGGTCGTGGTGTGCGGCGACAACAACCGCGCCCTGTCGGCGTGCGTGCGCAAGGTCCTCGCGGCTGACGTCTCCTGCGTGGCGATCTGCGAGTCTGCCCTCGATGCGCCCAAGGTCGGCTCGTCGCTCGAGGCGCGCGGGCGCTACGGCGTCGTCGCCTCGTCGCAGACCAAGCACATGTGCCTGCGCCTTGCCCAGTGGATCGTGGAACACAGCGACAAGTCGGTGGCCTTCGCCGCCAACTTCGCTTTCGTGCGCGACGCCATGGCCAACAAGATGGTCGACGACGTCTCGTTCACCAACGGCGCCTTGGGCGCTCTCAAGGTCATCCCGGGCGGCGACTTTGCGGCCATGGTCATGAACGAGGCCAAGCTCGCGCTCGACGTCTCGGCGCTCTACGGCAAGCCCCTGTCCGCCGCGCGCGCAGCCGAGCTCGTCTGGGTTGTGGGTGCGGGGCTGTGCGTGCGTGGCGTCATGCGCCAGATCAGCGGGCACGTGCCCGTGGCAGACTGGCTGCTGCGCGGCGTGGCTGCCTGGGCGGGCACCGAGCTCATCGGCCAGGCCATCGTCACGCGCTTCCAGAGCGACGAGGAGTTCATGGTCATGGTCGAGCGCATCGTGGCGCGCGCGGCGCAGGCCTTCGCCAACGCGACCGGTCTGACCATCCCCCAGACGCAGGCGCAGGGCGGCGGCGCGGTGGTGCCCGAGCGCAAGCTGCTGGAGCAGGCGTGAGCGCCCGCGTCGCCCGCGTGAGCCAGTTCCATCTGCTGGAGCCGCTGCTGCCGCTGGTGGAGCGCCCGAGTCGCTACATCGACCACGAGTGGGGTGCCGTGACCGGGCGTGACGCCGACCTGCGCTGCTGCCTCATCTACCCGGACGTCTACGAGGTCGGTCAGTCGAACCTGGGCTTGGCCATCCTCTACGACGAGCTGAACCGCGAGCCGGGCATCGCCTGCGAGCGCGCGTACGTGCCGTGGCCGGACATGGCCGACCTGATGCGCGCGCACGACGTGCCGCTGCTCTCCCTGGAGGAGGCCTACCCGCTCGCGTCGTTCGAGCTGGTGGGCTTCACGCTCGCCCACGAGCTGGCCTGCACCAACATCCTGGAGGCCTTGGATCTCGGGCGCATCCCGCTGCGCGCCAGCGAGCGCGCCCAGGACGACCCCATCGTCATCGCGGGCGGTCCGAGCGTGTGGAACTGCGAGCCCGTGGCGCCGGCGTTCGACGCCGTGCTGCTGGGAGACGGAGAGCGCGCCATCGGCGCCATCGCGCGTTGCGTCCGCGACGCCCGGGCGCAGGGCCTGCCCCGCGCGCAGATCCTGC
>CACXFF010000064.1 GCA_902766805.1 uncultured Coriobacteriaceae bacterium
AACGCGCTTCTTGAAGCCGTCGGCGCTGAGCGCGCCGGTCAGGGAGTCGTGGTCCATGAGCCAGCGCATCTTCTCCTCTTGTTCCAGCCGGTACGCACGGCGTCGCTGGATGGTGATGATCGCGAGGGAGACGAAGAGCAGCACGAGCAGCGCCACGACCAAGCCGTACTGCTGCAGGTAGTCGAAGAAGTCGTAGCGGTACAGGCGCCGCGAGCTGTGGTCGAGGACGATTGCCTGCCTCTTCGTGTCGCTGAGCTTGGCAATGCCCTCGTCCAGGCGCGCGATGGTCTGCCTGCCCCGGGGCGTGTCCAGCGTGCCCGCCCGGAAGTCCATCGAGAACATCGCCGCGGGCTGGACCCTGAGATCGGCATAGGCGGGCTTCTGCAGCACGTAGCTCCACACGTAAGAGTTGTGCAGCAGCGCGTCCACCTCGCCGGCACGCAACGCGGCCACGGCGTCCGGCATGGTCTCATAGAAGCTAATCTCCATGCCAGGATAGAGCTCCCGAACCGTCTCGGCCCCACCGCGCAGGGAGCTGAGCATGCCCACGTGCAGCTCGTTGAGATCGGGCAGGTCGCGCTGGTCCTCGGTCACGAGGGTGAACGGCGTCTGGATGAGGTTGTCGGAGACGATGCTCTCCTTGCCCGCGCCGCTGGTGATGGCGCTGCCGAAGGGCATGACCACATCATAGCGGGCGCTGTCGAGGGCTTCTTTGAGCGAAGGCTCGCTCACCACCGTGAAGGTCGCGTCGTAGCCCGCCTCCTCGGCCGCCGCGCACATGAGGTCGACGCCGATGCCCGTGAGCTCGCCGCTCTCGGCGTCCACATAGAACACGGGACAGCGGTCCGCCGGCACGCCCACCATGAGGGCATCGGCCGCATGGGCAGGCACGACGAAGGCCACGGGGAAGAAGCCGCACAGGACGAGGGCAACGCAGGCGCACAGGACGGAGAGCCATGCAGAGAGCCGCGCCTTGCCCATACCGTCACACCGTCCCTTCGGCCGTCGTGAACACTACCAATCACAGCATAGCGTAACGGTCGGACAAAAACCATTTCCCACGCGGACGGCAGCGATGCCCCTTACACATCGTCGGCGACAGGCACGAGCAGCTCATAGAACAGCTTGCGGTCGCCCTCGACCTCTATCAGGTGGCCAACCTCGATCACGCTACGCAGGCTGCCTCCGCGCACGCGGATGCGATAGCGCACGTAGTCTTTGGAACCGACGTCGTCCAGGCTCATCTGCCTCTCGAGCTCCTCGCGTACGCGCACGTGGTCTCCCTCGTACATCACGCCGCTGAAGATGCCGCCCGTGTGCTCCAGGAACTCCTCGTAGCTCTCACAGCCAAAGAGCTCCAGCATCTCGTCGTTGGCATAGAGAATCTCGCCGTCGCCGCCCGGCTCGTGCACCAGGATGGCGCCCGGCATGCTCTCCACGATCTCACGCGGCGAGAAGCCCAGCTGGGAGCGCTTGAGCATGTCCATGCCTGCCTCATAGCGCAGCGCTCTGCCCTTGCCCGAGAGCTTGACCGCATAGAGCGCAGCGTCGGCCATGGTGTAGGCCTCGCGCAGCGAGTGCGCCTGCTCGGGGCTGCCCACATAACCCGTGGAGGCCGTCATCGTATAGTGCTTGCCGCCATAGTCAAAGGACAGCTCGCGTTGCACCAGCCCACGGGCGAGCTCATCGACCCGCGCCGCTTCATCGCCGAAGAGCATCACCAAAAGCTCGTCGCCGCCGTTGCGCCCGATGATGGCGTCAGGCGAGAAGTACCCCTCCACGCTGCGCGCAAAGATACGCAGGGCCTCGTCGCCCACGTCGTGGCCGTACCGGTCGTTCACCGTCTTGAAGTCGTCCACGTCCATGAGCAGCAGCGCGTAGCGGACGTCCTGGTCGGCCTCGAGGC
Organism: uncultured Coriobacteriaceae bacterium; assembly: GCA_902766805.1. Classification (GTDB taxonomy): domain Bacteria; phylum Actinomycetota; class Coriobacteriia; order Coriobacteriales; family Atopobiaceae; genus CACXFF01. Next base: position 1,907 of record CACXFF010000064.1, read on the forward strand.
GCTTCTGAATCTCGGTGTCGATGCCGCGGCGATTGAGGATGCCGGTGAGCCCGTCGTAGTAGCCCGCGCGCTCCAGCTCTTCCAGGTAGCGGTGGTTCATCATACGAGCCGAGATGAAGGACGCCATTGTCCCGAAGAGGCGCCGCACGTCGAGCTCGTCTCTGGGCTGGTAGTTGTCCACGCCCAAGCTGCCGACCAGCAAGCCGTTGTCGTAGATGGGCACGGAGAGCATGCTGCGCACGCCTTGGCTGTGCAGGAAGTCACAGAAGCCAGGGTCGACCTTGCGCACCGGGTCGAGGTTGGGCAGGTACACCACCTCGCGCTGGTCAAACACCTTGTCCCACACGCTGAACTGGCTTTCGTCGGCCGCCTCGAGCTGCGGGCGCTTGGACTCTATGCCCGGCGCGCACCACTCGTAGACCACGTTGTCACCCGGCTTGTGCTCGATGAGGTAGATGCGCTCGGCGTCGACGATGCCGCCAAGCGTGTGAAGCAGCCTGTCGATGGCCATGGAGTAGCTCTGCTCGCCGTTCAACGCGTCGGCAATCTCGATGATGAGGTCGGAGGTATCGCGGCCGACCTTGATCTCCTCGCGCTCGCGCTGCTGCTCGTCGGCCAAGGCGAAGGCGAACACGCAATGGCCCTCCACAGGCGACGGCGCGACGTAGAAGTTGAGCCAGTGGCCCGTCTCGGGGCTGAAGACCACGTCGTGGATGGTCTCCCCTCCCACTGCGGCACGGTAGCAATACGCCATCCACATCTTGCTCGCATGGGGAACGGACTGCAGGTAGGACCTGCCAAGCAGCTCCTGCTGGTCCAAGCCGCCCCACTCGCAGTACTGGTCGTTGGCATAGACGTACTCGCAGTCCACGACCTCGTCACCCGCCTCGCTGAGCAGCGTGCGGAACACGGCATAGCCCACCGGGACGTCACCGTAGATGCCCAGCGCCGAGCCGAGCATCGTGGGCACGCCCACGACCATGAAGGCCTCGGCCGACGAGGCGCTGGCAACGGGCGTCACGTAGAACTGGAAGCCCGAGCCTAGCTCCACCTTGCTCGCCACGCGCTCCCACGAGCCGCTCTCTGCGCTACGATGGGTGGCAACGACGAAGTCGTCGTCTATGTTCACCGTCACCGCGGTGGCCGCGAGCCTGTCGAGATCCCTCTCTGCCAGCAGGCCGACTTTTGTGAGGAAGCGCTGGTAGGCCTTGTTGGCACGCAAGATGTTCCAGTCCTTGCCACGCCGCTCGACAACGCCCGCGGGAAACTCCGCCATGGGCTCGCCGTCGAAGCCGCGCGCGACGCCCGTCGTCGACAGGTCGTCGAGGTTCACGACAGAGATGACGTTCCAGTACGCAGCTTCGGCCGTGGGCTCGCGCGAGATGAGGACGCCAGCATGGTGCTCGCTTACGAGCTGCCCCAACGACTTGGGCCTGCTGTAGTAGAAGCCTTGCAGGATGCCACAACCCACACTCGCGAGGAACTCGGCCTGCTCGCGCGTCTCCACCCCCTCGGCAAGGACGGCTATGCCCAGGCGGGACGCCATCTGGATGGTCTGCGCGATGATGATGTGGGACTTCTCCTTGTGCTGTCCGCGCAAGAAGCCCATGTCCAGCTTGATGAGCTCAAAATCGAAGCTCTCCAGCGTGTTGAGCGACGACACACCGCTGCCGAAGTCGTCCATCCACACCTCGAAGCCCGCCTCGTGCAGCGCATCGATCTGGCGCTTGAG
>CACXFF010000065.1 GCA_902766805.1 uncultured Coriobacteriaceae bacterium
CCCGCCCACCTCTGCGAGGAGCTCGGCGACGTGCTGATGCAGGTGCTGCTCCACGCCCAGATCGATGCCGACGCGGGCGGCTTCACCATCGACGACGTGTGCCATGGCCTCAACGAGAAGCTCGTCCGGCGTCACCCGCACGTCTTTGGCGATTCGGCCGCGACGGATGCCGATGAGGTGCTGCAGATCTGGGACCAGGTCAAAGTGGAGGAGCACCGTGCCCAAGCACAGGCGACGCCGCAGGTCACGCACCTCCTCGATGCCGTGCCGCGCGCCCTGCCGGCGCTCATGCAGTGCCAGAAGGTCTCGCGCAAGGCTGCGGCTCGTGGCTTCGAGTGGGAGACCACCGAGGACGTGTGGGCCAAAGTCGACGAGGAGCGCGCCGAGTTCGTAGCCGAAGAGCGCGGCAGCGACGCCGCGGAGATGGAGTTCGGTGACTTCCTGTTCGCCGCGGTCAACGTCGCGCGCAAAGAGGGTATCGATGCCGAACGTGCCCTGCGTCATTCGACCGACAAGTTCCGTAGGCGTTGGGGGCGCATGGAGGAGTTGGCTGCGGCATGCGGCGAGTCGCTCGACGACTGCGGCCAAGCGCGCCTCGAGGAGCTGTGGGCGCAGGTCAAGGGCGACGAGTAGCTCCGGACCGAGGGACAGCGCCTGGCGTCCCGCGTCTGCCAGGAGGACCGTTCGCACCGCCCACACCCTCGCCCGCGAGCGTGTCCCATGACGGAAAACGTCCGTTCGCACGCGCGCCATGCGCTACGGGTTACAATGGATAGCTACGTATCGCCTTGCCAAGGAGGAAACCATGCTCAGGGACGAGGGCCGCATCTGGCAGTGTGGCACCCATCAGGTATCGCTCGCGCGTCCGCGCATCGTCGGCATCCTGAACGTCACCCCCGACTCGTTCAGCGACGGGGGGACGCACTTGGACCCTGCTGCGGCCATCGCCCATGGCATCGACCTCCTGGACCAGGGAGCCGACATCATCGACGTGGGCGGAGAGTCCACGCGTCCGGGCTTCGAGCCGGTGGACGTGGAGGAAGAGCTGCGTCGCGTGTCTCCGGTGGTGGAGGCCCTCGCGCGGCGCGGGGCGATCGTGTCCATCGACACGCGCCATCCGCAGGTCGCGCAGCGCGCGCTGGAGTTGGGCGCTTGCATCATCAATGACGTCACGGGCTTCACGGATCCCGAAATGGTGCGCGTCGCGGCCGAGTCGGACTGTGGCGTGATCATCATGCACTCCCTGCCCGCCGTGAAGGAACAGCCCCGTCGCGAGGTGCGCCTGTCGTCCGTTCCGGCCTCTGGCCGCGCTGTCACGGGCGAGGCCGCCGCGCTGCTGCCCGAGGGCGCCGCGCTTCCCTCTGGTTCGCAGGGGGCCCCGGCGCGCAAGGCGTGGCTGCCGCGCGACCCACAGACTGCCGACGAGCCCAAGCCCGAGCCGTCCGTCCCCGCGACGGCCGCCAAGCCCGACGCCCTGCGCGCCACGATGGCGGCGGCCACGGTGCACGGCGTGCGCACGCGCCCCGGCCGCATCGGCCAAAGCCGCCGCTACGCCTTGCCCGACAGCACCGCCATCATGCGCGAGGTCATGGGATTCTTGGGCGACCAGGCTCGCATGCTCATGCGCTCCGGCGTGAGCCAGAGGCGCATCTGCGTGGACCCGGGCGCGGGCTTTGGCAAAAGCGCAGGCGAGGACGTCGTCATCCAGCGTGCCACGGCCAAGATGGTCACGATGGGATACCCGCTGATGTGCGGCGTGTCGCGCAAGCGCTTCGTCGGTGCGGTGTCGGGCGCCGCGGCTGCGCTTGATCGCGACCCCGCGTCCTTTGGCGTGCTGATGGCGGCCATCGAGGGCGGCGCGCGCCTGTTGCGCGTGCACAACGTGCGCCAGGCTGCCGAGGCCGTCAACTCCTATTGGGCCTGTTCGCACAAGGACGAGCGCCGCGCGTTCGTCGCCATGGGGTCCAACGTGGACGACCCGTTCGACTACCTGCTGCGCGCCCGCGACCTCGTGGACCGCATCCCGCTCACCTGCGTGGTCAACTCCTCGCATGTGTACGAGTCCGAGCCTGCCCTGGGCCTCACCGAGTCCGTGCTGAACGCCGTGATCGAGCTGCGTACCGAGCTCGCGCCGTTGGTGCTGCTGGACCACCTGCTGCAGGTGGAAGACGAGCTGGGCCGCGTGCGCCCCGCCGACGGCAGCCACGGGCCCCGCACCATCGACCTCGACCTCATCTGGTACGACGGCGAGACCCACCAAGGCACCAAGCTGCGCCTTCCGCACCCCGGCATAGGCGAGCGCGACTTCGTGATCGTGCCGCTGGACGACCTGGTGCACGACGGCGAGCGCTTCCTGCGCTACGCGGGCATCGAGGTCGCCGAGCCCGAGGACCGCATCGGCAGGGTCACCGTGGACCTCGGCCCGCTGCAGTAACGCCCCCGCCACAGAAAGGCAGGCTCCCATGCCCCCACGCATCCTGCACCTGCACGCCGCGCTTCCCTCTGTCGCCGACCAAGCCGTGGCGCTCGCCCGAGAAGGCGCGCCGGCAGGTACCTTGGTCGTCGCGCGTACCCAAAGCGCAGGCCGCGGTCGTGCCGGGCACCGTTGGGTCTCGCCGGAAGGCGGCGTGTACCTGGGCTTGGTGCTGCGCCCGCGCGTGCCCATGCAGTGCCTGATGGCGGTGCAGCCCTGCGCGCAGCTGGGCGTCCTGGACGCGCTGCGGGGCCGCGGCGTGGAGGGCGC
>CACXFF010000066.1 GCA_902766805.1 uncultured Coriobacteriaceae bacterium
ATCCTCGACGACGAGGGCTCCTGCGAGACCGTCAAGGTCCGCGTGGACACGCGTGGCCGCGATCGCGTGCGGATCTTTGCCAGCCTGCGTCCGTATCAGGTACAGAGCGTCGCGGCGCTCGGCGACGAGCTACAGGCGCTGCTTTACACGCGGCTGAATGAGTTCAGCGGCGGCGCGGTGGAGAGCATCTCGCTCAACTTCCTGCCCGCCTTCGACAAGGCGCCCTACGCCCCCGATCAGGAGGACTCCTACGACGAGCTCTTCGACTCTCCCGTACTGCAGGACCAGGAGGACCAGACGAGTCAGCCACAGGAGCTTCCTGCTCCCGCGCCCGAGCCCGAGGTGCAGCCGGTGCACGAGCCGCATGAGGTCACGCTCACGGGCAGTGCGCTGCGCATGAGCGAGGGGAGGGATGCGTAGTGGCTAGCGAGGACAAGAAGCCCCAGGCGCCCAAGGTCGCTATCGCGAGCGTGCCGGAGCCTGTGCCGGAGGAGACGAGCCCCGCTTCTGCCTCCGCCGAGCGTACGTCGCTTCCCGCCGCGCCCGCGCCACGCGTGGAGGAGGTCCCTGCTGCCCAGCCTGCCGACGTGGCTGCGGACGGGCAGGGCGTACAGGGCGGACAGGACGCGCGGGATGCGCATGGCGCGCAGGAGCAGCGCACGGTGGCGGAGAACATCTCGCGCATGGGCAGCGCCACTCGGGGCTTCCTGAGCTCCATCGCGCCTGGTCACGAGCATGCCGTGCTCTGTGGCCTGCTGGGGCTCTTGGTGGCGTGTTTGGTGTTTTGGATCGGCATTCCGCGCACGCTGGTGCTGTGCCTCTTCGGGGTCGTGGGCGTCGCCGTAGGGCAGGCGCTCGACGGCGACCCAAAGATCCTCAAGGCCATCGTGCGCTTGGTCAACCACGGCGAGCGCTAGCGTAGGGCGGCGCATCACAGGAAAGACTTACGGTGAGAGGAGAGCACAGCATGGCAGACGAGACCACTGCGACCATCGAGCTCGAGGAGCGTGACCCCGCGCTGCAGGACGGAACGCGTTTGGAGGACGACTTCGAGGCGGACTTGGACGACGAGAGCGAGGACTCGCTTACCTTCTCCAATGGCGTCATCGAAAAGATCGTCGCCTTGGCCGTGCGCGACGTGCCTGGCGTCTTGGGCATGAAGGGCGGCTGGGTGAACCGCATCCAGGACGCCTTTGGTGCCACCGCCCCGAACAAGGGCGTCACCGTGGAGGTCACGCCGGAGAACGCCGTGCGCGTGAACATCTCGATACTCATCGAGTACGGCGTCTATGCGCCGCAGGTGTTCGAGGACGTCAAGTCCGCGGTGGTCAAGGCCGTGGCGGGCATGACGGGCCTGGAAGTCGCTGGCGTGAACCTGCGCATTGAGGACGTGCTTACGGCCGAGGAGGCCGCCGCGCGCAATCGCGACCGGCGCGCGCAGCAGCTGGCGGCTGAGGAGGAGCAGGCCAAGCTGCCCCAACCCGCAGAGGAGTAACGGGCTCACGTCCGCAGTCGCATCATGGTGCCAAGAGCCGTCCTCCGCAGTGGGGGCGGCCCTTTCCTTGGTGGTGGAGAGCCTGCTGGCGCTGAGGTCGGTTAGCATAGTGCACTAATTGTGAAGATGGGATTTCGGTAAGCGAGAAATCTTTTTTCCTGTTGGGCTGAATAAGCCGTCTACCTGCGCATATACGAATCTGGCCCAAGAAGGTTTCTAAAATGCAAAAATTGAGGGACAAAAATGCTGTGAAATAGGTAATTATAGGAGGTGAGCACGCGCGAGCGTGCTTCGCGCCCGCTGGCAATCCCCCTTGCCGTGGGTGCGTTACCCCGGCGGCGGCGGTCCTTGTGGCCGTCGCCGTCAGCTTTTTTGCGCGCAGGAGTGCCTCCAAGGGCCTGGGGATCGATCTGTGGCCGTTTACCTAGTTTCTGTTCCACTGGCACATTCGGGTGGGCGTTCGAGTCTCCTATTATCGATGATGAAAGATGGGGAAGGTTCTCCGTCCCAGTATCTGTCGTTGTAAGGAGGGTCTATGCACAATCAGAAGCTCTACAAGCGCATGCTCGCGTCCACGACCGCCGCAGTGGTCATGGCCGGGGCGTTCGCACCGGCCGCGGTCTTTGCCGTGACTGGTTGGCAGCAGCAGGGCAGCACCTGGCGCTACCTGGAAAACGATGTCGCGGCCACGGGTTGGCGCAACATCGGCGGTGTCTGGTATTACTTCGATGCCGACGGCACCATGGCTACGGGCTGGCGCCTGGTCAACGGCTACTGGTACTACCTGAACGACTCTGGCGCGATGGCCACTGGTTGGGCCAACGTGAACGGCAGCTGGTTCTTCCTCGAGGACTCCGGCGCCATGGCCACGGGTTGGCTCTTCAAGAATGACAACTGGTTCTACCTCGATGAGTCTGGCGTGATGGCAGTTGGCTGGAAGCAGATCGACGGAGCGTGGTACCGCTTCGACGGCAACGGCTACATGCTCACCGGCTGGACCCAGAGCAGTGGCGACTGGTACTACCTCAGCACCATCCACGACGGCGGCTATGGCGCCATGCTCACCGATACCGTCACGCCCGACGGCTACACCGTGGACAAGGACGGCAAGTGGGTTGAGTCTCCGCAGACCGCTGAGATCGTCAACGGCAGCTACAACTACTTCATCTTTGGCGATGACTGGGGCGCGGGCGTCGACAAGCTCGAGGTCAACCTCGACAAGGTGGTCAGCAACGTTGGCGTCGATGACCTCGTGGTGACCGAGACCAAGCAGGCCACCAACTGGACCAAGGAGGGCTTCCCCGTGGAGCTGGTCACCGTGCCTCGCACGGTGAAGTCAGTCGAGTATATCGACGATGAGGGCAAGCCGTCCGAGACGCCCACCAAGCACCTGCTGGTGAAGCTCGCCATCTCCCCGAACGAGGGCTCGCCGTTCCTCTACACCATGAGCACCGGCTACAACACCTGGTCTGATCCGTACTACCTCACCGTCGCGACCGCCGAGGGTTCCGACATGAAGGTCGGCGACAAGGATGCCAAGCTCGAGATCAAGACCAAGGCCGACCACCGCGTCACCTACGCTGATACCCAGGGCTGGAAGTTCGGCACGGACACCCAGAAGGAAATCACCTACAACTACGCCGCGTGGGATCCCGAGGAGGAGAGCGACACGCTGGTCGTGTGGCTGCACGGCGCGGGCGAGGGCGGCTCCAAGGTCCTGGGCTCCGCCACCGATCCCTACATCACCATCCTGGCCAACAAGGTCACCGCGCTCGCGGACGACGAATTCCAGGAGATC
>CACXFF010000067.1 GCA_902766805.1 uncultured Coriobacteriaceae bacterium
AGCCACGTAGTAGTCGCGCATCGGGCCGTACAGGGCAAACGCACACACCGCCACGATGGCCACGACCAGCCCCAACGTGATCAGGAAGCGATTGGGCCCGGCGTTGCGACGCGCAGCCTCTTTGGCATCCTTGTGACGCGAACGCTGCACACGCCGTGCCTCTTGGCCCGGCACGCGCTCCGCTTCCAACGACTCGGGGTCTGCGACGGGTCGACGCCCGTAGCGTTCGCTGCGCGTGGTCACCCGACCGATGGAGCTCGAATCGTTGTACTTGCGCGTGACCATGTGCTCCAGCACGTCATCGCGGCGCGGCACACCGAACGAGTCGCCGAGGGGGCGACCGTTGCGCATTCTGAGGGTGTGAGCCGTGTCCATAGGTGCGGGTTCGTTTCTCGTGTGTGTGACCAAAGGACTATTTGGAATACCAGTGTAGCACGCGGCGTTCACACGCCCGCGCATGCCCATGCTTTTCGCGGAACTGTCACGCGGAACGCGGAATCCGCCGGGCATCGGACGACGGGGCGGGACCGAGCGTCGACGTGGCACAAAGAGAGGGCCGCCCTCGACGGACGGCCCTCGTGCAGAGCTTGAAGCGCACGCTTACTCGGCGGCGATCTCCTCAGCGGCGGTCTCGACAGCCTCGGCAACGGCTTCCTTGGCAGCCTCGGCGGCCTCGGCGACCTTGGCGGCCTCGGCGGCAGCCTTCTTCATGAACTCGGCGGCACGCTTGGCCTTGGCAGCGGCCTTGGCCTCGGCGGCAGCCTTGCGAGCAGCCGCGGCCTCGGCAGCCTTGGCGGCCTTGGCAGCCTTGGCCTCCTGGGCCCTCTTGAGCTGGGCAGCAGCGGCGCCGCCGAACTTGTCGGAGAAGCGCTGGACGCGACCGCCGGTGTCAACGAGCTTCTGGGTGCCGGTGTAGAACGGGTGGCACTTGTCGCACAGGTCGACGGTGATCTCCGGCACGGTGGCGTGCGTGAAGAACACGTTGCCGCAGGAGCAGCGGACCTTGCACTCAACGTAATTGGGGTGGATGCCTTGCTTCATGGGAACTCTCTTTCGTCGTGTCCTGGTTACCGACCAGAACGAATCGTGGTTCTCGCGAGCGAGCGGGTGCCCGCGGGAATGTCAAGCTTTTGAATGGTAGCACGCGCGCGGGACGAGCGCAAACGCTTCATGGTGGCTCCACGGAAAGCGGGCGGCGAAAGTGGGAGGCGTCGCCGGCAGCCGACGTGCGCGTTGGTCGAGGCGCCGGCAGCCGACGTGCACGTTGGCCGGGTTGCGGTGGCTTGGGTTCGGGCTCGAGACGCGACGCGACAGCGGCTTGGGCTATGCTTGGAGACAACGTCACGGCAACGCTGCGACACAGCCAAAGCATAAGGAGTGCAACCATGTTCCTCGCAATCGACGTGGGCAACACGCAGACCACCATCGGGCTTCTCGACGCACAGACCGGGTCCATGCAGGCGAGTTGGCGCATGGCGACCTCTGCCGACGACACGGCCGACGAGCTGCTGGGGCGCCTCCACGGGTTCTTTGCCGTGCGCGGCCTGGACCTGCGCACGCACGTAGACAGCGCGGGCATCTCCTGCGTGGTGCCGTCGCTCATCCGCGCCTGGCGCCAGGCCTTTGGCCAGCTCGGCCTGGACGACGCACTCTTTGTGAGTGCCGCATGCGAGCACGGGCTCACGGTCGACATGCCCAATCCGCAGCAGCTCGGCGCCGACCGCATCGCCAACGCCGTCGCGGCGCTCGACAAGTACGGCGCACCGGTGATCGTGGTGGACTACGGCACGGCCACCAACATCGACGTGGTGGACGCGCGCGGCGCATACCGCGGCGGCGCCATCGCCCCGGGCCTCGTGCTGTCAGCGCGCGCCCTTTTTGCCCGCGCGGCCAAGCTTGCCAATACGCCGCTGGTAGCGCCCGCGCAGGCGCTGGGTTACGACACCGAGACAGCCATCCAGAGCGGTACGGTAATCGGCGCGGCGGCCATGGCCGAGGGATTGGTGCGGCGCATCCGCGAGGAGATCGACGCGCCGAACGCCACCTGCGTGGCCACGGGCGGCTTGGCCTACGTAATCGCCGAGGCGACCGATCTGTTCGACGACATCGACCAGGACATCACCCTGCGCGGCATCTGGCTCATCTGGAAACGCAGTCACTAGGCACGGCCGGCGTTTGGTACCAAAAGGACCACGTCTTTTTGGTACCAAACGCCAAGGGCTCAGCGCCGGGCCTCGGACTGCAGAAGCGCAGCCGCGTCTTGCGGGGAGAGCGCCCCGACGGGACTGTGGGACGCCAGTGCCAGGTCTCCCGTCACAAGCATGTCGGCGTGAACCGACCGCGCCGAGGCCAACACCAGGTCGTCCTCGAAATCGCTGTGGACTGACCGCAACACGAAGGCGTCCCACACTTCCGCCTGTCCCA
>CACXFF010000068.1 GCA_902766805.1 uncultured Coriobacteriaceae bacterium
CTGCCGGGAAGGCCGGCGTCAGGGGCTCTTTGGGACAGTTGGGGTAACGTCAGCGGCGCGCTGCGTGATGGCGGGGACGTAGGCGAGTTGGAACTCTTCGCACACCAGCTCGGCGTTCTCGTCGAAGGACAGGCCGACGGCGCCCAGCTCCTCCGTGAAGAACTCCCAGTGAATCCTCCTCCAATACTCCAGCGACCGGTCGCCTTCGCCCTCCTTGAAGGCGTGTTCCTCCGTCACGCGTTCGAACGTCTCCACGTAGACCCTTGTCGTCCTGATGATGCAGACCGCGTCGCCCGCTGAGTCCAGGATCACGCTGAGGTCACCGGGCTTGGGAATCGGCTCGCCGTCGTGGTGCATCAGTGCCAGGGACGAACAGGTGGCGGTCTTTGTCCCGTCCATCACCAGCCGCGCCAACTTGTCCGGAGCCCCTCCGAAGGCCCACGCTTCGTAGTCGCCGGTGAGCCCCGACTCGTCCCATAGTTCCTCTGCTGTCATTTCGGGCGCCTTTCTGCAGGATCGCGCTTCTGACATGCAGCATTCTATGCAACAAGGGGATTGCAGGGCACGGCGATAGCGGGAACACGGGCCTTGCGATGCGTGCGATTGCCGATGGAGGGAAGCGTTGGGCTCCCGCGATGCGCCTGATTGGCGATAACGGGAAACGTGCCAGACGTTGTCTTGGCGCATTCTTTGGGTTTGAGGGACTTCGCAAGACCTCACTTCCGTCTCCTTGCGCGTTGGCCGCTTCGCAAGACCAACGATTCGCTTCCTGTGCGCGTTGGCAGCTTCGCACGACCAACGATTCCGTGACCGTGCGCAGCCCGGCCTTGGAGGCCCGGATGTTTTGCCGGACCATCAGGTCATGCCGCATAGCCCAAGTCGATGCGGTGCCGCCTGATGGTCTTCCATCCTGACGCTTGCTTCAGCTTCGAGTTGCGGTGCCACTCGATGCAGGCGTCCAGCCTCTCCAGGAGGCCGCAGTCATGGCACAAAACACCGCAGGTCAACGGCTTGGAATCGGTTTCGGCGCGTCGCGCACCGCATGACACAGAAAAAGGCCCGGCACTGCCGTGAGTCAGCGCCGGGCCTCAGGGTCGGTTTCCGCCGCCGGGCGATGGCTATTCCGCGCTAGCTCCCGCTGCGTTCAGCTTGAGCACGAGCCAGTTCTGCAGTCCGATGAGCTCGATGAGATCGAGGTCCTGGTTGGTTTCCTGCAGGTCGACGTCCTCGTCGATGAGGTACGCCTTCATGTCTTCATACGCCACGAAATCGTCGGCGAACAGGGGCATCATGGCCGTGACCTGGGCGATGCCTTCTTCGGAGACCTTCTTCTCGCTTTTGAGGTACTCCACGATGTCGGTGTAGACCTTGGTCTCGGGCGTGGCCTCGACCTGTAGCTCGCCGCCCAGGTCGAGGATGCGGTTCGCGAACTTCTCGACCCAGCCCATCTCCTCTTCGGCGTGTGCCGCGTACTTGTCGGCCAAGGCGCCCAGACCCTTGGACCCAAAGACGAGGCCCTGGACGCGGTGGCCGTAACTCTGCGCGGAGAGCCCTGTCACGATGGCCTGCAGTGCCTTGATCTCTGCTTGCTTATCTGCCCTTTTGCCAACCTTCCTCTTGTGAAGCGCTACTTTTCTGCCGGCTCCCATTTGCAGCGGATCGGCGAGACGATCGCGCCGCTTGCCTTGAGCTCCTTCATGGCCTTGTCCACGACCTTGCGGTCGAGGCCGGAGAGCTCCGCGATCTTGCCCGCGTTGAGCGGCGCGCCTGCCTCGCGCATCGTTTGCAGGACCAGCTCGGTTGCTTCCATAACGTGCTCCTTTCGCTATGTGTCATCCGTCGCCGCACCTTACGCGGCGTTGAACTTCTCCTTGGGCTGCTTGCAGCGCGGACGCTTCTCGTTGGCCCCGCGCTGTTCGGCCGGACGCGCCCCCTGCTTCAGCTCCGCTCCGTTAGGGCTGCCAGACGAAGAGACCGCAGGTAGACGCGATGGCGCGCGCCTCGTCGAGGAGCTCGGGCGTGGGGTTGTGAAGCGCCATGCAGGTGCTGTCGGTGGGCACGACGACGAGCGCGTCCTCGGAGGGAAGGACGACGCACAGGTGCTCTTGGTTGCGTTCGACCCACCTCTCCAGCTTGGCAGGGCGCGGGTTGGTCTTGCCTTGCGCGCCTCCTTCGCGGAATACCAGCAGGTCGTGGTAGCAGTTGAGCATCAGGAGGAAGGACGCGAAGCTATGGCGCAACGCCGCGCCGCGCGCACCTCCCAGGAGCTGCTGCTCCACCGCGAAGAACTGCCCTTCGCCGTCCGCGGGCACTTGGCGCGGCAGGAGGTCGATGACCCAATGGGGCTTGCTCAAGAGTTCGTCGATCCTTGCGCTGTCTTTGTTGGCCATGGCTTCCTCCCGTCGCGCGCTTGCCGGCGTCGTTCCTATTGTAGGGGACAGGGCGGGGGCGTCGCCGGGAGCGACGGTGCGCGTGCGTGTCGGCCGACGCACGGCGTGCAAATCCGTACCCGTGTGCACTCACGGCTTCGCAAGACCTCACTTTCCGTACCCGTGCGCGCTCGCGGCTTCGCAGCACTTCGCTTTCCGTGCCCGTGCGCACTCGCGGCTTCGCAAGACCAACGATTTGCTTCTCGTGCGCACTCGCGGCTTCACACGACCACGCTTTCCGTACCCGTGCGCCGCCGGTCCGCAGCTCGCGTTCGCAGGGAA
>CACXFF010000069.1 GCA_902766805.1 uncultured Coriobacteriaceae bacterium
CCGAGGCCGGCCTCGTGCACAACCACGACCTGGTGGAGCGCATCGAGAGCCGCCATGGCCTGCGCCAGCTGGAGTACATGCACGAGCTGGGCATGGGCAACTGGAAGTACGAGCTCATCGACCTCGACAACGACGAGCAGCCCGTGAGCGTCGATGACGCGGTCGCCCACGTGGTGCCGTTCGAGGGATAGGCGCTTCTGATCGCAAGGGGCATCCCGTTGTGCGCGTTTTGCGTGCCAGGGGATGCCCCTTGTGTGTGCGGGGAATACTGGTGACAATGGCGCGGGCCCGCGCCGCATGACGAAAGGACCCACCATGGACCACAAGCTTGAACTGTATTATTACCCCGAGTGCCCCTTCTGCCAGCGCGTGTTGGCTGCGATCGCCCGTCACGGCTGGGAGGGGATCGAGCTCAAGGACATCCACGCCGACCCCGAGGCCGACGCCACGCTCGTGCGTGTGGGCGGCAAGCACCAGGTGCCCTGCCTGTTCATCGACGGCGAGCCGCTCTACGAGTCGCTCGACATCATCGCGTGGCTGGAGAAGACGCTCGGCTAACCCGCCGACGCAAAGGCGCAAACGTGGCGAACTTGTACCTGGTGCAAGTTCGCCACGTTCTTGTTCAGGGCGAGCGTTTGGCTTGAGACAGCCTAGCGCGCCGATCTCCTTTCGTCGGGGGATGGCGGCGCCCCTTCCCTGGCGTGACGCCGCCAACTGAGGGTATTGTACGTGCGCGTGGGGACGCCGCCGCGCGGGCCGTGTTCGACGTCGGTGAATACGCAGGATACGGCGGTGTCAGCCACCGCTGCCGTTGGCCAGCCGAAGGCTCCCCTGCGTTAAGCTTGGGGTATGCCCACGAGAGGAGACGCACCATGACTTTTGACATGCAGCCCTTTGCCACCGTACGAGAAGGCTTCACGATTCGTGGCGAGAAATACGTCCCGAGCGAACGCCGCCTGCCGTTCCCCGTCATCATCAGCCACGGGTTCACGGGATGCATGAAAGAGACGCGCCCGTACGCGTGGTACCTCGCTTCTCATGGCATCGTGACGTATGTCTATGACTTCTGCGGCGGTGGCTTGCACACCACGAGCGATGGCGATTACCACACCCAGATGACGCCGCTCACCGAGATCGAAGATCTGCGCGCCGTGCTTGCCTATGTGCAGGGCGACGACCGGACGGCGGATGGCGCGCCGGCATGCCCCGTGCTCGTGGGCTGCTCGCAGGGTGGCTTCGTGTCAGCGCTGCTCGCGCCCGAGGTGGCGGACCAGATCCGCGCGCTGGCGCTCCTGTATCCGGCGCTGTGCATCCCCGATGATGCCCGCGCGGGTAGCATGCAGTTCCTCACGTTCGACCCGCAGGACGTCCCCGACGTGCTGGCGCCGGACCACAAGCTGTGGATCTCGGGGGACTACGCGCGCAGCGTGATGGACATCGACGTGTTCGAGCGCATCATCCGCTATACCGGCGACGTGCTCATCATGCACGGCACGCAGGACAGCATCGTGCCGGTGCGCTACGCCCAACAGGGGCGCGAGGCCTACGAGGCGGCCGGGGCACGCGTGACGTTCTACCTGGTGGAAGGCTGCGACCACACCTTCTACGAGGACTACTTCGACGAGGCGGTGCCGCACTTGCGCGCCTTCCTGTGCGGTTTGGCGTAAGGGACCTCGTGGCTTTTCGAGCCGGCGGACTAACGAGAGGGGAGCGACGCATGCGCAGGAAGGATCGCGAGGTCACGGACCCGCAGCGTATCGAGGAGATCCTGGCGACGGGCAAGGTCGTGCACCTGGGCCTGGTGGACGAGGGGCGTCCCTATGTGGTGCCGCTGCACTATGGCTACGAGTGGGGCGCGGACGGCGCGCTCGTGCTGTGGTGCCATGGCGCGCGCCAGGGACGCAAAGTGGACGTCATCCGCGCCAACCCGGTGGCGTTCGTGCAGATAGACTGCGACGTGGAAGACATCAGCGGCGGCGACGTGGCCTGCGACTACGGCAGTGCGTACGCGTGCGTGATGGGCGACGCGCGGGCGCAGGTCGTGGACGACCCCGCGCTCAAGGCCCACGGCCTGCGCGTGCTCATGCGCACGCAGACCGGGCGTGACTTCGAGATTCCCGAGGCGCGCCTCGCGGCCGTCGGCGTCATCCGCATCGAGGTGCCGCAGATCAGCTGCAAAGCGCGCCCGAAGCCCGCCGCCAGGTAGGCGTGCGCTTCGGCTGCCTCGCAGCCACAGCTGTCTGCACGCAAACGGCGCCGTGACCCTGGGAGGTCACGGCGC
>CACXFF010000070.1 GCA_902766805.1 uncultured Coriobacteriaceae bacterium
CCGTTCTGGTAGCACCAGCCGCAATAGTCCGGGTTCTCCGTGCCGTCGGCGTTGGTCCCCAAAGGCATGTTCGGCACGTCGAAGGGAGTGCCGCAGCATTGGCAAGTCGGGCCTTCGGGCAGGCCGAGCAGGTCCGTGACCGGCACGCCTAAGGTGCTGGCCAGCAGCTTGCGCATGTCGATGCCCGGCTCGCTCTCGCCGGTCTCCCACCTGCTCACCGCCTGGCGCGTCACATAGACCTTTGCCGCAAGTTGCTCTTGGGTGAGGCCCCTGGCCCTGCGGGCGCTCTGGATCGCTTCGCCGACGCTCATGTCCGTCCCCTTTCCCTGGTGGCTGGAACTATCGTACGGGCGGCGCGCGACGCTGTCACGCAATAGTGCGTTGCGCCGGACCATCCGTTCCAGAAGGGGTCAATATTGTGACCAGTTCTCCCCCAAAGGGAGAGGATCCAGCGGCTTTTGTCCAGACGGGGTCAATCTAGTGGCCACATCTGCAGAAACAACAGGATGGGCCCGCCCGATCCAAGCGGACGGTGGAGCAATCGCTTCCGGTGGGACCGCCTGGGCGCACCCCCCCTTTGGAAGTTTTGTCAGTTTGGCTAAGGTTTTCGGCGATTTGCAAAGTAGTCCCCTCATTATTATCTGGGCTTTTGTGCTCAGAAGGGCCTTCGATACTCGCCTAACCCCCTCAAAACCTTAGCCAGACTGACAAAACATCCAACGGGATGCGATAATTAAATCAAATCTCAAACTATATGCCATAGAGCAGGGCCTACGAGCCAAACGAACGGCATCGACTATACTCAAAACTTGCACGCTACCAGCAGAAAGTAAGGTGAGCCCCATATGACGCTCCGAGATCTGGAAATAGGCCAAAGCTGCATCGTGGAGCACGTGGGGGGCGAGGGCGCCCTGCGCCAGCACTTCCTGGACATGGGCATCATCCCGGGCACGCGTGTCACCCTCGTCAAGTACGCCCCCATGGGCGACCCCATGGAGCTACGCATCCACGGTTACGAGCTCACGCTGCGCTTGGCCGACGCCGAACAGATCGAGGCGCGTCCCATCACCGCGGCCGACACGGAGCCACAGCCCCACGCGCAACACGCGGGCGCGGCCGAGAACCTGCCGCACCCCAGATACGGCGAGAGCGCCCCGCGGAGCGTTGTCAACAAGCCGCGCCGCAACGACGCCAAGCCCCTGCCCGACGACGCCACGCTGACCTACGCCCTCGTCGGCAACCAGAACTGCGGCAAGACGACCCTCTTCAACCAGCTCACCGGCTCCAACCAGCACGTAGGCAACTTTCCCGGCGTGACGGTGGACCGCAAGGACGGCACCATCCGTGGCTACCCCAACGCCGTGATCACCGACCTTCCCGGCATCTACTCCTTCTCCCCCTACACGAGCGAGGAGCTGGTGAGCCGCGACTTCGTTCTCAACGAGCACCCCCTCGGAATCATCAACATCGTGGACGTCACCAACATCGAGCGCAACCTCTACCTCACCCTGCAGTGTCTGGAGATGGGCATTCCCACGGTGATCGCGCTCAACATGATGGACGAGCTCGTCGGCAACGGCGGTTCGGTGGACATCAACCGCATGGAGCTGATGCTCGGCGTACCCGTGGTGCCCATCAGCGCCGTTACGGGCGAGGGCGTGGAAGAGGTCGTGCGCCATGCGATCCACATCGCCAAACACCACGAGACCCCAGAGCAGCCGGCCATCGACCTGCCCGGCGATACGGACGACGCACTGCGCCACTGCCACAAGGCCGTGACCCACATCATCGCCGCGCGCGCCCACGCAGCCAACCTGCCGCTGCGCTTCGCCGCGAGCAAGCTCATCGAGGGAGACCAGCTGCTCGCCGATCAGCTCAAGCTGAGCGACGACGAACGGCAGGCGGTCAGCCACCTCATCCACCAGTTGGAGCAGGAGTGCGGCCTGGACGCGAGCGCCGCGATCGCCGATGCACGCTACCAGCTCATCTTCCACATCTGCGACAACTGCGTGGTGAAGCCCCATGAGAGCAAGGAGCGCCTCGCCAGCGAAAAGATCGACCGCATCCTCACGGGCAAGTGGACGGCCATTCCCTGCTTCATCGCCATCATGGCGGTCATCTTCGTCCTCACCTTCAACGTGATTGGCGCATGGCTGCAAGAGCAGCTCGACGGCCTCATCGGCATGGCAACGAACGCCGTCAGCGGGATGCTCATCGAGGCCGACGTGAGCGAGGCGCTGCGCAGCCTCGTCATCGACGGCATCTTCGCAGGCGTGGGCTCGGTGCTGTCGTTCATGCCCATCATCCTCGTGATGTTCCTGTTCCTCTCGCTGTTGGAGGACTCCGGCTATCTGGCGCGCGTGGCCTTCTTCATGGACAAGCCGCTGCGCAAGATCGGCCTGTCGGGCCGTAGCATCGTGCCCATGCTCGTGGGCTTCGGCTGCACCGTGCCGGCCGTCATGTCCACGCGCACGCTGCCCTCCGACCGCGACCGTCGCCTGACCATCCTGCTCACGCCCTTCATGAGCTGCACGGCCAAGCTGCCCATCTACGCGTTTTTCGTCGCGGCGTTCTTCCCCGGCCAAGGCGGCCTCGTGATGACGGGGCTCTACCTGCTCGGCATCGTGCTCGGCATCGTGGTCGCGCTCATCTACAACCGCACCATCTTCACGGGCGACCCGACCCCGCTGGTCATCGA
>CACXFF010000071.1 GCA_902766805.1 uncultured Coriobacteriaceae bacterium
CGCTCGATGAGCGTGCCCGAGATGACCGTGCCGTTCTGCAGCATGTCCTCGAGGTTGACCAAACAGCAGTTGTACATGTGCTGCGCGAAATAATCGCTGTCGTGGAAGTGGAGGATGCCCTGCTCGTGGGCCTCTACCACCTCGCGGGGCAGCAGCAGGCGACGCGTGATGTCGCGCGAGACCTCGCCGGCCATGTAGTCGCGCTGGACGGAATTCACGGAGGGGTTCTTGTTGGAGTTCTCCTGCTTGACGAGCTCGTTGTTCGACTCGATGAGCGACAGGATGCGGTCGTCGGTGGTGTTGCCCGCGCGCTTGAGCGACTGCTTGTAGCGATAGGTGATGTAGTTGCGCGCCACCGAGAACGCAGACTTGGCCATGATGTGGTCCTCGACCATGTCCTGGACCTCTTCCACCGACACGGTGTGTCCGCAGCCCGAGCACTCGAAGGCCACCGCGGTGGCGATGTCGTCAATCTGGCCGGCAGTGAGGCGCTGCTCTGCCGCCACCGTCTCGTTGGCCGCACGGACCGCCGCCATAATCTTGGCCTGGTCGAACTCGGCTTCGGAACCGTTGCGCTTGATAATCCTCATGGCGTATCCCCTTATGTGTAGGCGCTCGCGCGCCAGGCAATAGATTCGTCGCTCACGATACTAAAGGGGTCGGACAAAAAAGAATAGGCTTGATTTTCTTTATCTTGTGGTTTTCCGCATCTTGGCCACAAGATATTGTGGTAGCACCGCAAGACCTGAACAAGCAAGCAACAAAGCGCAGGTCAGAGGCCTCGCGGACACGCGACATAAAGTCCCCACGACGCACGGGCGCGCGAGCGGCTACTATAGAAGGGCTGTACCCCCATGATCTACAAGGAGTCATCTTATGCCGAACGAAGGCAGCTTCGAGGTCGCGCTGCGCCGCAGCGAGGCCACCCTGGCCGACATGAACGAGCACCCCGAGAAATACACGATGCTCACGGGTGACCGCCCCACCGGGCGCCTGCACCTGGGCCACTACTTTGGCACCATCAAGGAGCGCGTGCGCATCCAGGAGATGGGCATCCGCACCAACGTGCTGATCGCCGACTACCAGGTGATCACCGACCGCGACACCACCAAAGAGATCGCCGACAACGTCTTCAACATGGTGGTCGACTACCTCGCCTGCGGCCTGGACCCCGCCAAGACGATGATCTACGTGCACTCGGCGATCCCCGCCTGCAACCAGCTCATGCTCCCCTTCCTGAGCCTAGTGAGCGAGGCCGAGCTGCTGCGCAACCCCACCGTCAAGGCCGAGCAGGAGGCGAGCGGCCACGAGCTCACGGGCCTGCTGCTCACCTATCCCGTGCACCAGGCCTGCGACATCCTCTTCTGCAAGGGCAACATCGTGCCCGTGGGACGCGACCAGCTGCCCCACATCGAGCTCACGCGTACCATCGCGCGCCGCTTCAACAAGCGCTTCGCGCGCAAGCACCCCGTGTTCCCCGAGCCGGTGGGCGTGCTCACGAGCGCCAAGCTCATCCCGGGCCTCGACGGCCGCAAGATGTCCAAGAGCTACGGCAACGCCATCGCGCTGTCCATGACCGCCGACGAGACGGCCAAGCTGATCCGCAAGTCCCAGACCGACGGTGACCGCCTCATCACCTTCGACCCCGAGGCGCGCCCCGGCGTCTCGGCGCTCATCTCCACCGCCAGCGTCTGCACCGGGCGCCCCGAGCTCGAGATCGCCGAGGAGATCGGCGACGGAGGCGCCGGCGCGCTCAAGCGCTACGTGACCGACGCGGTCAACGACTATTTCGCGCCGATCCGCGCGCGGCGCGAGGAGCTCTCCAAAGACCCCACGTACATCCACGACGTGCTGGCCGAGGGCAACGCCCGTGCCAACGAGATCGCCAACGAGACGCTCGACGAGGTGCGCCGCGCCATGGGCATGGTGTACTAAGGTACCAAGGGCGTGTCCACAGAGCGAGACCAAGCGGCCTGCACTCCAGATGCAGGCCGCTTTTTCATGCGGGCGCCGAAGCGAAGCGTCAGCCGCAAGCCCCACGAGGTCTGCCATGCTGCCCTCTGGGACGGCCCTTTTTGCGCAGGGCCTTAGGGCACGTGCTTCGAGTCGCCATCTCCACAGCTACGCTAGGCAATCCAGCGGCCGTCTGGGCCGAGCACCCACCCGCCCACGCTGGTGTCGTGCGCCATGCGTCCATCTGGCTA
>CACXFF010000072.1 GCA_902766805.1 uncultured Coriobacteriaceae bacterium
ATGCTCACGAACCGCAACCTCGTGAACTTCGTCGACGACGATGACAAGAATCACGAGATCCTCGGCTACACGCAGCGCGGCCACGCGAGCTTGGCCATCGCGGCGCTCACCTTCGACTTCGCCATCATGGAGGAGTTCGTGCCGCTGGCCAACGGCATGACGGTCGTGCTGGCCACCTCCGAGCAGATCATGGACCCGTTGGCCCTCGCCCGGCTCATGACCGACAACGCCGTGGACGTGATGAGCTGCACGCCGAGCTACCTGTCCAACATGCTCGACATCCCGCAGGTCCAGGAGGCGGTGCGTGGCCTGGCGTCCATCGACTTCGGCGCCGAGGCGTTCCCGCCCGCGCTCTTCACGCGCCTGCGTGAGGTCAACCCCGGCCTGCACGTCATGAACGGCTACGGCCCCACCGAGGCCACGATCTCCTGCACGATGCAGGTCGTGGACGGCTCGGACGCCATCACCATCGGCATCCCGAATGTCAACGTCCACGTCGCCACCGTCGACCGCGACGGGCGCCTGCAGCCGCTCGGCGCCACCGGCGAGCTGGCCATCCTGGGCGAGGGCGTCGGCCGCGGCTACGTGGGCCGCGACGACCTCACCGCCCACAGCTTCGTGCGGCTCTTGGACATGCCCGCGTACCGCTCCGGCGACCTGGCGCGCATCCGCGAGGACGGCCAGATCGAGTACCGCGGACGCATCGACGACCAGGTCAAGCTGCGCGGCCTGCGCGTCGAGCTCGGCGAGATCGAGGGCGTGCTCAACTCCTTCGAGGGCGTGCGCACGAGCAAGGTGGTCGTCGCCCACGGTCAGACGGACTACCTGGCCGCCTACTTCACCGCGGACGCGCCGGTCGACATCGACGCGCTCAAGGCCCACCTCGCCGCGTACTTGGCCTCCTACATGGTGCCGCAGGCCTACCTGCAGCTCGACGAGATGCCGCTCACGGCCAACGGCAAGGTGGACAAGAAGGCACTGCCGGCCATCCAGGAGGCGCGCGAGGCCAAGAGCGTCAAGGCCGCGGCGACGGAGCTGCAGCAGAAGCTCCTGGACATCTTCAAGAAGGCCTTGGGGCTGGAGGACGTGGGCGTCGACGAGAGCTTCTTCGAGCTCGGCGGCACCTCGCTCACGGCCGCGAAGGTCATGATGGCGGGCATGGTGCAGAACATCCCGCTCACCTACCAGGACATCTTCGACGCGCCGACCGTCGAGGGGCTCGAGCAGCTCGTCTTGGCCAAGCAGGAGGCCGACCAGGAGGCCGCGCAGGCGTCCGACGCGCCTGACGCTCCCGCCGAGGGGCTCAGCGGCGTGGAGAAGGCGCTCGCCTACAACGTGTCCGAGTACGTGGACGAGATCAAGCCGGGCGGCGGCGTGGGCGACGTCCTGCTGACGGGTGGCACGGGCTTCTTGGGCGCGCACGTGCTCCACGAGCTGCTGACGAACCACGACGGCGTGGTGTACTGCCTCGTGCGCAGCCACGCGGACGCGTCGGCCGAGAACCACCTGCGGACCGCCATGTTCTACTACTTCGAGATGGACATCCGTCCTTACCTCGGCAAGCGCGTCGTGGTCGTGGAGGGCGACATCACGAACAAGGACAGCCTGCGCGCGGCGTTCGCGCACGACTTCCAGACGGTGTTCAACTGCGCCGCCAGCGTGAAGCACTTCGCGGACCTCTCGTTCCTCAAGTCGATCAACGTCGACGGCGTCAAGAACCTCGCCGACCTGTGCCTGGAGACGGGCAGGCGCCTCATCCACGTCTCCACCGTCTCGGTGGCGGGCGACGTCGTGGGCGTGGACGCGCACGAGACCACGCTGACCGAGAACCTGCTCGAGATTGGCCAGGACGTCGTGTCCAACGGCTACATCCACACCAAGTTCCTCGCGGAGAAGGCCGTGCTGGAGATGGTGGGGGAGCAGGGCCTGGACGCCAAGGTCATGCGCGTGGGCAACCTCATGAGCCGCCAGGTCGACGGCGAGTTCCAGATGAACTTCAACACCAACAACTTCATGGCCACGCTCAAGTCTCACGTGGCCCTGGGCTGCTTCCCGATGTCCGAGATGGACGAGCAGGACGAGTTCTCGCCGATCGACGAGACGGCGCGCGCCATCGTGCTGCTCGCGGGCACCGACCGCAAGTTCACGGTGTTCCACCCGCACAACTCGCACACGGTGGAGATGGGCAACATCATCCGCGCCATGCAGGAGTGCGGCTTGGCCATCGACGTGGTGGACGACGAGCGCTTCACGGCACGGTTGCGCGAGGCGCTCGCGGATGACGCCATCAACGCCTACGTGTCGCCGCTGGTCAACTACAACCTCGACGACGACGAGATACGCTTCGAGAACCCGTCGACCAACCGCTTCACCATCAAGGCGCTGTACCGCCTGGGCTTCCAGTGGTCCATTACGGAGACGCGCTACCTGAATCAGGCCATCGAGATGATGCAGATGCTCGGCTTCTTCGACATGGAGTAGCCGGGGCAGTTGACAGGCCAGCTCGTGGGAGCGGCGCGCGGGGAACCACTCCCTGTGCGCCGCCCCGTGTTTTCCGCCCGCCCTTTGGTACCAAAAAGACCACGTCTTTTTGGTACCAAGACGGCCTCGGGGCTCGATGGCTAGCTCGGGCGCAGATTCTGGCCTCCCACAGCTGAGAGTCTCCGCTGCCCGACCGGGCGCCGCCACATTTCTCTCCAAGGCAGCCATGCAACCCTCAACTTGTACCTGCGGGTGGCATAGTTGTCTTGGAAATGTGCCAACGTGCCAACCCGAAGGAGCCAGCCATGAGTGTGTCCACCATCCGTGACCTGCAGGGAATCTACGTCGGGCATGCGACCGATGCCGTGGGCGCGACGGGTTGCACGGTCGTCGTGTGCCCCGAAGGCGCGGTCGGGGGCGTAGACGTGCGTGGCGCCGCGCCAGCCACGCGTGAGACCGACCTGCTGCGTCCCGAGCAGACGGTGGGCGTCCTCCATGCCGTGCTGCTCTCGGGAGGTTCGGCCTTTGGCTTGGAGGCGAGCTGTGGCGTGGCCAACGAGCTGGAGCGCCGGGGTGTGGGCCTTGACGTGGGCGTGGTGCGCGTGCCCATCGTGAGCGGAGCCTGTCTCTTCGACCTGATGTGCGGCAGCGCGCAGGCCCGTCCCGACCTGACCATGGGCGTGCGGGCTGTGCGCGACGCCTATGAGTCCGCTGCCAACCCGCTGCCCCGTGGCAACGTGGGCGCTGGCACGGGCTGTACCGTGGGCAAGACGGCCGGGCCCCAGCGCTGCTGCAAGAGTGGCTTGGGCGAGGGCGTGTGCGAGGCGGGCGGCTTGGTGTGTGCGGCCGTTGCTGCGGTCAACGCCGTGGGCGACGTGATCGATCCGTCCACGGGCGCCGTGCTGGCGGGTGTGCGTGACGCCTCTGACCTCGCGCGTTTCGCGCCCGGAGGCTCCGAAGGCCTGCTGCTCGATATGGCGGCGACCATGCCGCTGCCGCGCACCAACACCACCATCTCCTGCGTGGTCACCAATGCCAAGCTCACCAAGGCCCAGGCCTGCAAGGTGGCGCAGATGAGCGCCGACGCCTACGCCCACGTCATCCGCCCCGTGCACACGACCAACGATGGCGACACCGTGTTCGTGATGGCGACGGGCGAGGTGGAGTACCCCGTCGACGTGGTCGGCGTCGCCGCGACCCGTGCCCTGGAGCACGCGATTGTCGATGGCGTTCGCAGCGCAACGAGTGCGTACGGCTATCCCGCGGCGTGCGATTGGGCATAACGTCCAGCGCTATTGGCTGGCGTTGTGCGGCAGAGGCACAGATGACGAGGGCGACGCGAGCTGTGGGTTCGCGTCGCCCTCCTCGTTCCGAGCGTGCCGCGCGCCGACCCGCGCGTCCAAGCCCGCCTCGCTCCGTCCGCACCCCTAGCGCAGCACCTCCTGCAGCGCCGCGACGAGCTCGTCCACGCTGTACGGCTTGGGCAGGTAGCCGTCCATCCCCGCCTCGAACGACGCCTTGCGGTCCTCGTCGAACGCGTTGGCCGTCATGGCCACGATGGGGATCTGCGCCTTGGCCGGGTCGGAAAGCTGGCGGATCGCACGCGTGGCCTCATAGCCGTCCATGATGGGCATCTGCACGTCCATGAGCACCAGATCGTAGGTGCCGGCTTCGGTCTCCTCCACGCGGCGCACGCCTTCGGCGCCGTCGCTGACCACGTCGCAGCCCACGCCCAGGTTCTCCAGCAGCTTGACGGCGATGAGGCAGTTCATCTCGCTGTCGTCCACGAGCAGCACGCGACGGCCCTGCAGCTCCGGCAGCGCTTCCTCGGGCTGCGCCTCGGTGTCCTCGTCCGTGCGGGCCAACACGCGGCACAGCTCCGAGAGGAACAGCGGCTTGGACACGAAATCGTTCACGCCGGCGTCGCGCGCCTCGGCCTCTATGTCGCCCCAGTCGTAGGCGCTCAGGATGATCGTCCGCGCGTCGTTGCCCACGATGCGGCGGATCCTGCGCACGCACTCCACGCCGTTGAGGTCGGGCAGCATCCAGTCCACGAAATAAATGCCGAAGGGGTCTTGGCTCTTCAGTGCGTCCTGCGCGCGGATCACGGCCTCCTTGCCCGACGTGGTCCAGTCGGGATGCAGCCCCAGCTCGCGCAACATGCTGCTCACCGTCAGACAGGTGCTGGTGTCGTCGTCGATCACCAGCACGCGCATACCCGCCAGTGCGTCGGGCAGGGGCTCGGGCGGCTCGCCCACGCCGATCTTGCAGGGCAAGCTCACGATGAACTCCGAGCCCTTGCCCACCTTGCTGCTGACCGCGATGGTGCCGCCCATCATGTCCACGATGTTTTTGGTGATGGCCATGCCCAGGCCCGTGCCCTGGATGCCGCTCACCGTGGACGTGCGTTCGCGTGTGAACGGCTCGAAGATGCTCTCCTGGAACTCCTGGCTCATGCCAATGCCGTTGTCGCGCACCACGAAGTCAAAGAGCGCCGGCCCACCATCGCCCTGCGCGTGCTCGTCCTCCACGCGCTCGATGATGCGCAGCTCCACGCGGCCGCCGGCCGGCGTGAACTTGATGGCGTTGGACAGGATGTTGAGCAGCACCTGGTTGAGGCGCAGGGAGTCCACCACCACGTTCTCGTGTATGACGTCCTGCGTGTCCACGAGCAGGTCGAGGCGCTTGGCTGACATGTCGGCCTGGATGATGGTGCGCAGGTCGTGGATGAGCTTGGGCAGGTGGGTCTCGGACTCCTCGAGCGTCATCTTGCCGCTCTCGATGCGGCTCATGTCGAGCACGTCGTTGATGAGCGAGAGCAGGTGCTGGCTGGAGACCTCGATCTTTTCCAGGTAGTCCCTCACCAGCTCCTTTTGGTCGATGTGCTGTTGGGCGAGCGCGGTGAAGCCCACGACGGCGTTCATGGGCGTGCGGATGTCGTGCGACATGTTGTTGAGGAAGGTCGTCTTGGCGCGGTTGGCGTGCTCGGCCGCCTGTAGCGCCTCGGCCAACGCTCGCTGGCTCTCCTCGAGCTCGGCGTTGGCCAGCTCCAGGTCGCGGCGCGCCTGTTCGGTCTGCGCGGTCTGCCATTTGGAGCGGCGCGCATCACGCGACAGCAGGCAGATCACGAGCGCCATCACCGCCGCGACGACGAGCATGATCAGCGGGAGGTGGTCGTGCAGCAGGTCGGCCAGGGTGTAGGTGTACAGGCCCGCGGTGTAGCGGTACGCGAGGTTCACGACGTACTCCTCGCCCACCATGTAGAGGCCGCGGTTGAGCAGGCGCAGCAGCTCCTCGTTGCCAATCTTCACGCCAAAGCAGCGCGCGTCACCGTGCGTGAGCCGGTGCATCGACAGGTCGCTGTACTGGCTGTTGCGCATGATGTCGTTGGCCTGCAGGCCGTTGAGGACCGTGCTCGTCGCCTCGTCGCGCTTCACGGCCGTGAGGCACGCCTCGATGGAGGGGCAGTGGACGAGCTCGGCGTGGGGGAAGTAGGTCAGGATGTAGTAGTACTGCATGTCATTGGCGTCGTTGACGGCGATGCGCGCGAGGGTCGAGTCATCGTATTCGCCCTTGTACGCCAGCTCCATGGTGGTCGTGCGCGCGGGGTTGGTGAGGTTGACGCCGCTCTCCTCGGAGTAGTACAGGCCGCCACCTGCGGGGAACGCCACGTCGGCCTCGCCCCGGTCCACGGCGCCGATCATGTCGCGGTAGGCGTCGTAGCCGACGTAGGTCACCTGGATGTTGCTTATTCCCAACGACTCCAGCATGCGGGGCACCAGGTCGCGCACGAGGCCGGTCACCGCGCCGTCCTGGGTGTCGCTGTAGGGAAGGTAGTGGTTGAGGTAGGCCACGCGCAGCGTGTCGTGCTCTTCGATCCACTGGCGCTCGCCGGCCGAGAGGGCCTGGCTCGACATGCTCAGCGGATAGTACTTGTCGTGCAGCAGGTTCAGGTAGGTGGGCTCGTTGGCCGAGAGCTGCCGCTGCGCCACGTTGAGCTCGTCGAGCAGGTCCGCGCGCCTCTTGGCCACGCACAGGTAGTAGTCCGACGTGCCAAAGGTCGTGACCACCTCGGCGTCCTTGCGGCTGTAGGCGCCGTCTCCCTCGGCTGCCAACAGGTCCACCTGTCCTGTGTCGAACGCCGCGAACAGCTCCTCGTAGTCGCCAAAGCGCCGCAGCTCGGCGCTCACGCCGCGCGCGTCGAGGTAGGCCTGCAGCACTTCGGCCATGCTGCTGTCCAACACGCCTATCGTGTGCCCCGCGAGCGTGGCGGGGTCCTCGCTCACGCTGCCGTCCGACGCGTGCTTGACCAGGTCGTAGGTCTCGGTGCCCATGGGGGAGTCTGGATAGCCGATGAGCGGGGCGCGGTCCTCTCGGTAGGCGAGGCCTGCGAGCAGGTCGACCTGGCCGTCCAGCAGCATCTGGTACAGCTCG
>CACXFF010000073.1 GCA_902766805.1 uncultured Coriobacteriaceae bacterium
CATGAAGGTCCAGGAGATCCTGCAGGAGTACAAGGACCTCCAGGACATCATCGCGATCCTGGGCATGGACGAGCTGTCCGACGACCAGCGCCTCACGGTGAGCCGCGCGCGCAAGTGCCAGCAGTTCCTGTCGCAGTCCTTCCACGTGGCGGAGAAGTTCACGGGCAACCCGGGCGTCTACGTGCGCGTGGCCGACACGGTGCGCTCCTTTGCCGCCATCGTGGACGGCGAGGTGGACGACCTGCCCGAGCAGGCCTTCCGCTACGCTGGCACGATCGACGACGTCAAGAAGCGCGCCGCGCAGATGGCGGAGTAGCGGATCATGGATACGATCAAGCTGCGCATCGTGCGACCCGACCGCTTGGTGTGGATGGGCGAGGTGGATCACCTCATCCTCACGACCAAGACGGGCGAACTGGGCGTCTGGCCGATGCACGCGCCGGAGATCTGCGCGCTCGGCGATGGCTTGATGCGCGTGTATGATGGCGAGCGTGGCGATCAGGAGCAGCGCATCATCATCTCGGGCGGCTATGCCGAGATTGGCATGCACGAGGTCATCATCTTGGCCAACCACGCGCGCATCTCCTATGACGTGAAGCGCGACTCGGTGGACCGCACCGTGGCCAGGGCCAATCGCATGCTCGATGCGTTGGGTCCCAACGACCACAACCGCGCCTACTGGCAGGAAAAGATCGCCTGGTGCAACCTGCTCTACCAGTACGGCGAGTTCAACGACTAGCCTGGGGGCCGCCACGTGCGGCCCCTTCTTTGTTACTGGGAAGCCTTCGGCTCTGCGGTAACAAGCCTTGCGCCGTTGCCGGGAAGCCCTCGGCTCTGCGGTGGCGGGCCGGCCGCTGTTACCGGGAAGCCTTCGGCTCTGCGGTAACAAGCCGGCCATCTCGCAGATACCGTGGTCGTTGCACGTCACGGCTGCGCGCTCTTCCCGCGTTCGCTACACTACTTGAACCGAGCTTCAACATGTGTGTCGCTCGGCATCAGATAGAGTCTTTTCCAAGGGGTTATCCATGGATGTTATTCGCATAGAGGGCGGGCACCGCGTCACGGGCGAGGTGCGCGTGGA
Source organism: uncultured Coriobacteriaceae bacterium (assembly GCA_902766805.1). GTDB lineage: Bacteria > Actinomycetota > Coriobacteriia > Coriobacteriales > Atopobiaceae > CACXFF01. The sequence continues at coordinate 1,082 of CACXFF010000073.1, forward strand.
GGGCGCGAAGAACTCGGCGCTCAAGCTCATGGCCGCGACCATCATGGCGCCGGGCGTGAGCCGTCTCACCAACGTCCCCAACATCTCTGACGTTCACGTCATGGGCAAGGTGCTCAAGCGCCTGGGCGCCACGGTCACGGTGGTAGACGAGCACACGCTTGACATCGACACCTCGGGCGTGAACTCCTGGCGTACCCCCTACGAGCTCGTCGTCCAGATGCGCGCTTCCACGGCCGTCCTGGGCCCGCTCATCTCGCGCTTCGGCCAGGCCGTGGTGGCCATGCCCGGCGGCTGCAACATCGGCGCGCGCAACATCGACATGCACATCTTTGGCCTCGAGGCGCTCGGCGTGCAGTTCGACTTCGCACATGGCTACATCAACGGCACCACGCCCGACGGCCTGCACTCCAATTTCATCACGCTCGAGTTCGCGAGCGTGGGCGCCACCGAGAACCTCATGATGGCGAGCGTCTACGCGCCGGGCACCACGGTCATCGACAACGCCGCACGCGAGCCGGAGATCGTGGACCTTGCCAACCTGCTCAACGAGATGGGCGCCAAGGTGCGCGGTGCCGGTTCGCCGCTCATCGAGATCGAGGGCGTGCGCGGCCCGCTGCATCCCGTGACCCACGCGGTGGTGGGCGACCGCATCGAGGCCGGCACCTTCGCCGCCATCGGCGCGCTCACCTCCGACCCCGTCTACGTGCGCGGCTTCGACCCCGCTCACCTGGGCTTGGTGCTCAAGAAGTACCAGCAGATGGGCATCACCGTGGAGAAGAAGCCCGACGGCTGCGTCGTCTCGCGCGAGCGGCCTCTCACGCCGGTCGACATCCAGACGCTGCCCTACCCGGGCTTCCCCACGGACATGCAGGCCCAGACGATGGTGTTGGCCGCGTTGGGCGACGGTGACTGCATCATCACGGAGAACGTCTTCGAGAACCGCTTCATGCTTGCGGCCGAGCTCTGCCGGATGGGCGCCGACATCCGCATCGAGGGCCACCACGCGCTCGTGCATGGCGTGAAGCGCCTCTCCGGCGCCGAGGTCGCGAGCCCCGACCTGCGCGGTGGCGCGGCGTTGGTGATGGCGGGCCTCGTGGCCGACGGCTACACCACCGTGAGCCAGATCCACCACATCATGCGCGGTTACGAGCACTTCACCGACAAGCTCCAGGCGCTCGGAGCGCACGTGGAGCTGTTGAGCTTGCCCGACCCCACAGAAGACGACGCCTAGCCTCTGCGCGTCTGACAGGGGCTTCCCTGGGCACCTCCGACGAAGGATTTCCATTGGCCCGTTTCGCACATGGCGGAACGGGCCGTTTTGGGGTTAAATGGAGGATGGTTATCTGAATGACGCCGGAGGCGGAGGAGGGCCCATGCCCAAGATGGAGATTCCCGAGGGCCACGTGTTGACCGAGGCCAACGAGGACTATCTCGAGGCCATCCTGCGGGTGGAAGAGGAATCGGGCGCCTCCCCCGAGGAGGGCATCCGCTCCGTCGACGTCGCCGAGAAGCTTCACGTGTCGAAGGCGAGCGTGAACAAGGCCCTCTCCACGCTGCGCGAGCAGGGATTCGTCGAGCAGGCACGCTATGGCAAGGTCGTCCTCACGGAAGAGGGCCGCCGCTACGCCGAGGACGTCTGGCGCACGCACCGCACGATCCGCCAGTTCCTCCATGCCGAGCTGGGCGTGCCGTACGAGCGTGCCGACGAGGAGGCCTGCACCATGGAGCACGCCCTGTCCAAAGACACGATGGCGCGCTGGTTGGCCCACCTGGAGGCCAACGGCATCTCCATCGACTAGGCCATACGCATATCCGCCGATCAGTCGTTCGTCAGGCGCGCCAGGGGATCGCCTCTCTTGGCGCGCCGTGCGTTCTGGGGGATCGTGCCCTTCGACGCACGCATGTTACCGTAGAGCCGAAGGCTTCGCGGTAACACGTGCGCGGGGGAGCGGGGCTTTAGGTTGGGCTTAGGGACCTTGGGACA
>CACXFF010000074.1 GCA_902766805.1 uncultured Coriobacteriaceae bacterium
ACGCCACCGAGGGGGAGCTGATGGCCTTCGTGAGCTCCAGGCCGCGGGCCGACGATGTCGTCGAGCTCTCGGACGAGGACCTGATGATGGTCGCCGGCGGCGGCGCCAGCACCAACTATAATACCTACCAGGGTGGCGTGCGGTCCGTCTGCTCCTTTGGCCAAGATGATTGCTCCTGGGACTGAGCACGCTGCCGGGCCAAGGCAACGCCGACCGCCCGATCAGGAGGGGTGCCTGGCAAAGTTTGCGGGCACCCGTGCCTCTTGAGGATTCTCGGCACGGTCTCCCCCCAGAAAAGCCAGCCGCGAGCTGGCTTTTCTTGTCGTGGGACTTGGATTGACAGACAACAGAAACCTGCACACGGAAGATAGGCAGACGACACGAGAAGGGGCGTCGTGCAATGGCAACGCGGCCAAGGTACGGTGAGGGGCCCCATCGTCTAGTCGACAAAGACGCTGGGGAGCGATGCGTCGGCATAGCGCAGGAATTCGTAGCCAACGCCCGCCAAGCCGCCAAACAGGGCCGGCTCATCCACCGCCCGCAGGTTTTTGCGAACAAAAACGAAGTGGCCGAGCTCCGCGCGACGCTGTGCTATGCCCGCAAGAATGCAGCCCGCGTCTTGCACTCGATGGCGCGCGAGCAGGTACTCCACCACAGAGAGCGTGCCGCAGCAAAGCGTGTCGCGATAACCCAGCCCGGTCGTCGCGCACGCGGCGTCGGCAAGCTCCAGCAGCGTATCTGCGAGCGGCCGCTCTGCACCGCCACCAGACGCATTGCGGATAGAGAGCGCGGCAAGCCCAATCCCCGGCGCCCCCGAACAGAGGCCGCGCATGAATTTGCGTGAGGACGGCGACTCGCGAAGATCGGGCCATGTGCCGAGGCTCTTGCTGTAACAGGCGATTTCCCACTCAAGGGCCTCTGCCGCCGCATCGCCAATGTCAAGGCCAAAGGCATCGCGTGCCGCCACAAGCGCAGCCGCCACCCCCGCTTGGCCGTGACCAAAGCCGCTTATGGGCCAGCGCGAGCCCGCTGCCCGCCAGAAGCGGGTTTTGTGCCTTTGATCTTGTTTGCGCCCGTCAAGCAGGAGCCGCACGAGACGTTTTGCCACGCCATAGGCGCCATCGTCCCCCTTCTCCCGCGCGTAGTGCGAAAGCGCAAGAAGGAGCCCCGCGACGCCGTCGTAGACGTCCATACGGCCCATGCCATCCATGTCTGCGCATTCCAGCACCGCGATGAGACGCGAGCGGAGCAGACGTGCCTGGAAGAACTCGGGAGCCAAGGCGCCTGAGGGCTGGCCATGCTCAAGGAGACGTACCACAAGATCGAGGGAGCGCACAAAGCCACCCAAACCGCTCGTGAGCCCACACGAAAGCCCGCGCAGGGAAGACGCGTTGGCCTCTTCCAGGGCTGTCACGACCCCATCGAGTCGATGCAGGCATCCGCCCAGGAGCTCCCGCGCCCGATCGCACGCCGCCGTGGTTGGCGTATGTGCTGCGAAAGCAGCGAGAAAGACCGCCATGCCGCTCAATCCGTCTGAAAACGAGACGGGCGAGCAGCATAAGGTTCCCGATTTGTTGCTTCGGAACAGCCACGACTCCTCGCCAGAAGGCGAGAGAAGCGTCATGTCCTCAAGCGTATCGAAAGCCCCTTTCACTTCGGCGAGGGCCTCACGCGGCGGAAGCGGACTGCTGCAGACGGGGCATGGCGGCAAGACCGATTCTGACGAGACGATCGCACGACGCACATTGGACTCAACCACCTCGCGTGCAAAGCGACGGTGGGCGTCATCAAGCGCCGTGATCCGTTCGAGCGCCCGTTCGGATGCACTGGCTGCCAGGCGGTGGTTATCTGTTGCGCCATCGCAGCTCAGCGCATGCGAGCCGGCGAGCGTTTGAAAGTAGGGAACGTCTCCCACGCGCAGACACGCCGCCTCGCTCAACGCGAGTGGCGATTGGTCGCTCTCAGAGCCGCCCTGCGAAGATCGAAGGAGCCCGGCCAGGATCCTCTCACGCACGCGTGGGTCGAAGGCGTCTGCCCGACGCAGCCGTGCGAGCAGACGGACGTAGAAGCTCGTGTCGCGCAAGAGCTGCCTGATGGGCAAGTTTGCAACGGCTTGCAGATCGGCCATAAGGCTCGCAGCGTTTGCGGCAAGCAGCTCCAGGCCCTCGTCAAACCCGTCGAGAAGCACGTCCTCAAAGCCAAGCACGTCTCGCTCCCTGCCATCAAACAAGGGCAGGCACGAGATGCCGTGGGCGAGAAGTGGACTGGTGCGTATGATTCGGTTACGTTGGGTCACATCGTACGAGCCCATAAACTCCTTGAGAATCTGGGGGTCGATGTTGTCGGGGACAAATAGCTGCCCAGGCAGAAGAGAGCTGCTTGCAAGCGTATGGCTGAGGTCGCCCTCAAACCCTTGCGTGATGTGTTGTGCGACCGTGCGCGCGGGCGTGTCGCGCCACATGTCCGGCATGCCAGCCAAAACGGTCTCGCAATCCACAAGAGAGGGCCTGTCTCCTGCCGCCACGAAGTTCTCTGCATGAAGGTCCTGCGAGCCAAGCACCTGAAACAGCGCAAGCGCACGGCCCATGTTGTACCAATACCGCTCGAGCGCCCTTTCGTCCTCTAAGGGCCTACGCTCCACGAAGCCCTGAAAGCCCCAGGCACCGGAAGCGTCCTTTTGCAGGAGCGTGTACGGCTGTGCGAGGGCATCGGGCATGTGTCGGGTCGCGAAGTCCAAAAACCACACATCGACCTGACAGTCGTGGGGCTTGTACACGAAGCGACCAGATTCGCAGGTGACAACGGTCGTTCTTCTCCCCGCGTGATGACAGTCGGCAAAGCCATAGGTCATGCTCAGCACACGGCCGCATTCGCTGCTCGGGCCACCGCCGAGCAGCTCCCTGGATATCGGCCGCCGGTCGTTCCATATGCGCTCGGACGTCTCGATTGCAACGGACACGAAGCGCTCCGTCTGACGGTCGAGCTCTGCACGGAGGAGCGGGGCCCCTTCGTCGAGGGCCGCCCCACCGGACGACTCGATGCGCGAGGCAACAGCGGCTCGTTCCCGTGCCACCTCTTTGGCGGGCGCAAGACGCGTGTCGGCCGCCCACAAGGGGTTGCGTCGGGCAAGGCCTGCGGCAACAAGGCGGTCGAGCGTATCACACGCGTACGAGCGCAGCGTTTTGGCCAGGTCGCAAAGCTGTTCGCGCTGGCAGCCCAACGAGAGCAGCGACGAAAAGCGCGTGCCCGCAAGCTCTTCCTCCGCGCGCCGCAGATAGGGAGCGAGAGCCGCCTGCTCACATGGATCGAGAGCTGGCTTTAGGCTCGCCACGTTACGGAGTCCTTGCATGTTGTATCGTACCCGGAACGCTCGGCCACCACCCGGCCTCCTTGCTCAACCACTCCAGCTGCATGCGGCACCAAGCTTACTATCTGGAGCATGCCGACACAAGCCGAGCGTTAGGGGCAAGGCGTAGGGGCAAGGCGAGGGAGCAACCATGAGCTGATTCTGCATATCGGTATCACAAAGACGGGGAGCAGCTCGTCTGCCAGCGTGAGTGTGACGGCCTGGCCGCGGCCGGCGACGCGTGTGGGCGAAGCGGCGCAGCGCCCGCCAATAGGTAGATCCGGCCACAAGAGGCTCACCCGCAATCGATTCCGGGCCGGGCGTCGCATCAGTCAACGAACACGCAGGGAAGCGAGGGGTCGACGCAGCGGAGCAGCTCATAGCCAACGCCCGCCAAGCCACACAGCAAACCGGGCTCGTCCGTCTGCCTGCAGTTTGGCGGCGCAAACACAAACCCTCCCACCGCACGACGGCGATCGACCATCCCGCCGAGGACGCGGCATGCCTCCACGCGCCTGCCTCGCGAGAGAAGATACTCCGCAACCGAAAGTGTTCCGCCGCAGAACGAGTCGCAGACGTGCGGCGGCAGCTCTATGCCCGTCTGGTCGGCATGCGCGAGCAGTTCGCGTGCCAGCGTGCGCAAGGCCTCGTCGTCGGTCGATGCCAAGGTCGTCAAGGCACACTGCCCAAGCCCTGTCGGACCCGCATGGATGCTTCCCGAGGAGGCGCCCCCGGACGCTTCCCGTTGCATCGCCCGCGCCCCGGACATCGCAGGGAGGCGAGAGACTTCCCATGAGAGGGCGTCTGCTGCGGGCGAGCACAGGTCCACGTCTGGCAGAGAGGTGCCAAACGCGCTCTTGGCGGAAAGGAGCGCCACGGCAATCCCCGCCTCCCCGTTCCCGAATCCACTCACCCGTCGCCCCGTGCCAAACGCGTCACCGGCAGCACCCTGTTGCGTCAGGGGCTCCCGAAGAGCGATCAGGCGCTGCGCAAGGCGCCCTGCGACATGTGCGGCGCATTCGTCATGAGCCTCCTGGCACTGCGCCAGCGCAAGCAAAAGCCCGGCGCAGCCGGCGTGCACGTTTTGCCCTATCGCATGCTCCACGCGCACGCCTTCCAGCACATGGACGATCTGCCGCAGGAGGTCGCGAGATCTGCCAAGAGCGGTCGTTCCCACACCGGCGGCGCCCCCGAGCACACGGCCAACGAGGCAGAGCGATCGCACGATGCCCCCAAGCCCGTCCGCCATGCCAAAAGGCAGGCTCTCCGCCGGGATGGAAGGGCGATCGCTCAAAAAGGTTATGGCTTCCGAAATCCTCTCGAGGCAATCGTCGAGCCGCAGCAGCGCCGTATCGCGTGCCCGCCCGTCAAAAGTCCGAGTTGAGAGGGCCGCCATATACAATGCCATGCCGCCAAGGCCGTTGGCAAAGGATATGGTTGAGTGGGCAAGGGCGCGCCACGCATCATCGCGAAAGAGCCATGACGACTCCCCAGACGGCGACTCAACGATCATCCCCTCAAGCGTGTCCAGGATGCCCTGGGCCTCCCTGAGCGCCTCGCCCGAGTCGAGTGGCTTGCCCGACGGCTCATAGGCGGCCAGGGGCGCGGCATCCACCGTTTGGGCATAGTGCACATTGAGCCTTACGACCGCATGGGCAAACGATCGGTGAGGCTCGTCCAGCAGGCGCAGCCGTCCCAGCGCACGCTCCACGGCAGACGATGACAGCAACTCGCCATCAAAGACCCCTCCCCTCCCGAAGACCAGGCACGAGCCCGCCTCCGCAGAGAAGAAGGGGACGTCTCCCTGCGCAAGGCAGGCCGTCTCTGCCGAGGCGAGGGGGGACCAGGGGACGCTCCCGCCCAGTGATGCCGGGCTCACGAAGCCTTCAAGCAACGCCTGTCTCGTCAGGGGATCATAGGCATCGTTCTTGCAGAGTCGCAACAGCATCTTTGCGTAGACGTGCGTATCGCGAATGATCATGCGAATGGGAATGTGCTCCGCCCTGCGTATCGCCCGCGCCACCTCATCCGCGCGAGACGCGAGCAGCGCAAGCCCTTCGTCAAGACCGGACAAGAGCTCGTTTTGGTAGCCGAGCACGTCATACTCCTCGCCCTCCCATGTTGGAAGGCAGCCAGCGCCACGCTGGATGAGGGGGCTTGTGTTGTGGGCACCGCCGTGCAGGCCCGAGAGCATCGAGTAGTCCACGATGGTGTCTTGCAGGTCGCGGGCAAAGCCCTCGGATGCGTCTTCCAGGCCGGGACGCATGCGGAGGCGGCCCGACGGGCTGGGCACACCCATGAGCACAGACTCCGCATCTATGAGCGAGGGCCTCTCGCCCGCAGCCACAAAGTTGCGGCAGTGAAGGTCCTGTGAGCCCAAAACCTGGAGGAGGGCAAGGGCATGCCCCATGTTGCGCCAGTAGCGGCTCACCCCGCCCTTTTCGCTCACGGGCCTATGGCTGATGAACTCCTGGAAGCCCCACGCGCCGGAGCTGTCTGCGCGCACGATTGTCGCGGGCTGGCGAAAGGCGTTGGGGACGAAGCGCCGCGCGAGGTCGGCAAACCAAAGGTCTACCTGGCAGTCGTGGGGCTTGTACACAAAACGTCCCGCCTCGCAGCAGAGCACGGCCGTGTGGCGGCCTCCGTCGTGGCACCCATCAACAAGGGGGCTCATGTCTGCGATGCGACCGAGCTCGTGCCCGCCGCCCGGCATGAGCGCCGCTATCTGGTGCCGATCTGCCCATATGCGCTCGCACATCTCTTCGATGCTTCCGACAAAACGATTGGTCTGGCGCGCGAGTTCTGCCCTCAGCAGGGGCGCCGCCTCATCGAGCACGCTGCCACCTGTGGCATCAATCCTTGAGGCGAGCTCCCGTCTCGCCTGTGCGACTGCCTTGCTGGGTGCTAGGCTCAGGCTTGCGCCCCACAGTTTATTCCGCTTCCCGAGGTCGTGTTCGACAAGCCTGTCCAGCGGGTCTTGCGCGTAGACAAGCAAGAGGGTTTCCAGGCCGTTCATGACCTTTTGCTGGAGCCTCTCGTCAAACAGGTCGGCAAACCGGCTGTCAGCGAGCATGGTAGCCGCCTCACACAGACAGGCCCCAACGACCGCCTTTGCAAGGGGCTCGTCGGGCGAACCCTCGGACGGGCAAGGCGCGGTTACGACGCACGCGGTCATGACGGCTCGACTTCCTCCTCCGATGCGCTCTGGCGGCGCACGGCGTCTCTGACTATCGCGTCGCCACGCACGTACACCTTCCCGTACGGTTGTGCCCCTTCGGGGAACTTCACCTTGGTCGAATGAACCCTTAGGCTCATCATGCAGGGAACGGCAGCGCCTGCCATGGGCACGGTTACATAGCGCGCCACGGGAAACGCCTCGAGGGCGCGCCAGCGACTGTCTGCCACGCCAAGGTCTTCCATGTGCGCCATAAGCAGCGGATCCATGCCACGATACTCCGGCGAATACATATGCTCTTCGTTATAGAACTCCAGGCCCCACGTGCCCCGATGGGTTCCCGACGCGTCCAAGTCCAGTTGAATGTCAAAGCCCCAGGCCCGCCCCATCGCATCCCCATAGGACTCTGCGACGCCGGTTGAGTCGCGCACGCCAAGCCGCCCGAGCGCCTCGGGAAGAGGGGTGGCAGGGCGCCACCGAGGCCGAGCGTTGACGCGCAAAAGACCGTCTTCCCTACCAGGGAACACACCCACATAGCTAGTGGTCCAGTCCGGGGCAAGACGACTGCGAAAGGCCTCCCACGCGTCGTAGTGCCCAACGGCGCCGATAGCCTGCAGGAACGGCAGCACGAGGTCGCTGCGTTCCCGGTAGATGAGGTAGAGGCCTGTTTGCCCCGTCTGCCCGTCGCTTGCGTCGGCCTCTGCCATCACGACCACCTCTGCCTTTTCAGAGGTGGCGTTGTGGAGCCATTCGATAGCGCCGCGCCACGCTGGGTCCGCGCCTTTTGGAGCGACCAGACTCCCGTTCTTGTTCAGGCCAACGATGACGTCCAGGCTCGGCTCGCCAACGAGCGGCATCTCGAAGAGGGGGTGCGCTTCTTGCATGGCAGGGGCCATGCGCCCAAAGGCCTGGCGCGCCAACGACATGTCGTTCCCAACGAGCGTCTTCTGTCGCCCTTGCGCGGCAAGGGCGTAGTACAGCATTTCGAACAAGGAGTCGCGAACCATTGCGTGGTCGCGCAGGCCAATCTGTCTCGCCATAATTGGAGCTCCTCGCTAGACGTGGCTTGCTTTACAGCCCCCCATTATAAGGTGGGTGAGGCGGCCGCATGCATCAGGCGAACAGCTGGAGCACGGATTCCTGTGCCACCCGAGTGTGCGCCATGGCGGCGCTTACCTTCTCCATTGCCTCGCTGTCCACGAGGGCGCTACACCCTCCCTTGGCCCCCAATTCGCAGTTTTCGCAGTCGTAGCAGCTCATCTGGGGAAAGACGCGGGCAAGCATATCGGGGCCAGGCGCAGTCTCGCGTGCCAGTCGCTCGGCAAAGGCCGGGTGATAGAGCGTCTTTGCCAGGCTTATCGCTTCGTCATGCGAAAGGCCCCCTTCGCGCCACTCGGTATAACGCACCAAGGCCTGCGCGTAGACCGACAGGGGCCGCGTCGCGCGTTGTTCGAGCACACGGAACTTTTCTCGCGCGGCCGCAAACTCTGCGCGCGAGAGGTGCAAAAAGCCAAAGGCCTGGGTCGAAAACTCTTTAACAAAAACGATAGGACGACCGAAGCTGGTGGCGGCTGGCTCGTTGGGGTGGGCGGCCTCGATGGCGAGCATGGTATCCGCTTGATCTTGCGTGAGGCTCGGAAACGCGAGGGTCGCCTTTCTCAGCGCATGGCGTGCCTGGTCGCTGGCAAAGTGCGCGGGCGTGTTGGGAACGATCTCGCTCATGCCAGGAACGAGTATATGACAGGTTGGGAAGCCAAGGAAGGAGGTGTCTCGTATGAGCAGGGTGCGTCCATCGCGCTGAAGCAGCTCAACCATACGACGGAGCAGCTCGGAGTTCGTCAGATCGTCTGAGCAGGGCCAGCGCGTAAACTCCCATCCCGGCGTGCCCACAAAGAGCGTCGCGGGATAGGCGCCCGACCCATCGACGTAGGAGTTCAACAGGTTGTTCGGGCTGGACGTCTCGCTTTGAGGCGCAATGCTGTTCGTGGAGGAAAACTTCCGTATGTCCTTTCCTTGGAACGCTTCGGTGAGCGTGCGCTCCACCGCGACCGCCAGGGAGGGGTGTGAGCCGAAGTTGACGCCAAACGTCCCCTGGTGGAGGTCGATGATGGCAGTCGCCGCTACCGGGTAACCCTTGCCGAGCGAGCCGTCATACACGTGCACGCGGTAGCGACCGCCTTCCTCGATACGGGCAACGAGCTCAGCGATGCTCCATGGTTCGAGCTCCGCGCTCGGTATGCGCGGCATGATGGCCTCGCCGCGCAGGACGACGCTCTTCACGTGGCGCTCAAAGACCTCCGAAAGCCCCTGCACCAGGCACTCCTCCAGCGTATTGCCTGCCGACATGCCGTTGGACTTGTAGAGCGTCGCGTACACGGCGGGGGGCAACCAGCGAATCGTGTGGGAAAACACGTCCGCAAAGGGGACTTCTGCGAGCACCCCGTCGTTGCGATGGTAGTGCCTCGAGCTGAGACTCTCCAAATAATCGAGACGATCGCCGTCGGTATGCAGCCCCCATCCCTCAAGCCAGCGATCGATCACCTCGTCATGCCTTGACACAAGCTCGCGGGCAGAAACCAGCCGCTCGTCCGGAAAGTCATAAAACCCATGCGCCGCATACGTTTCCGTCGCTCGCATGCGGTTTCCAGCTATTTTGTTCTGGATGCGCTCCACAAGCTCTGCATAACCGCTCGCCAGGGCATACTCCCTCGTCGCACCTTTGCCGTTGGCACCAAGCGAGGTACCGTCAACGGTGACCCGGTTGGAGTAGGTGGCTCCAAATTGATGAGAGGTCCACTCGAGGCTCGTGTGCAGACCAATGCGGTCGAGCATGTCGCGTATTCTCCCAACGGTCTGGAGCGGGTCACTATCCTTGTGCCTAGAATAGTCGCCAGCCATTGCACGACGCCCCTTCTCGTGTCGTCTGCCCATCTTCCGTGTGCAGGTTTCTGTTGTCT
>CACXFF010000075.1 GCA_902766805.1 uncultured Coriobacteriaceae bacterium
AGGAGCCGACCCACTCGTTGGCGGCCATCGCGCCGGAGGGGTGGAAGTAGTACCAGGTGGCGCCGACGAGCTGCCAGCCGGTTGCCATCGCGCCAGAAGGCTGGAGGTAGTACCAGGTCCCGCCCTGCCTCAGCCAGCCGGTGGCCATGCGGCCCTCGGCGTCCAGCCAGTACCAGCGGCCGCCCGAGCGCTGCCAGCCGGTCATCACGCGGCCGTAGGTGCCGTCGTGGGCGGGGTTGAGCAGCCACCACGAGCCGTCGGCGTAGAGCCACCCGACGCACATCTTGCCGTAGGTGCCGTCGTGGTAGGGGTTGAAGTAGTAGCGCTCGGTGCGCCCGGCGTACTGGAGCTCCTGCAGCCCGACGAGCATGTGCCCGTCGTGGCCCATGAAGTACCAGTCGCCGTAGAGCTCCACCCACGTGTCCGTGAGCAGCCTGCCCTTGCGCCAGACGACCCAGGAGCCGGGGTTGTCCATGACCCAGTAGTCGCGGTCCTCGGGGTAGAGCACGGACGGGTCATGCGGGTCGGGCGTGGGGTCGGGAGTCGGGTCCGGAATGGGCTCCGGCGTGGGGTCGGGCATCGGCTCGGGCGTGGGGTCGGGCAGGGCCGCGCTCGCGAAGTCCACCTCGTAGCTGAGCGTGGCCTCCTGGCCCGCCGCCATGCGGATGCCCGTGACGGTCACGCGGAACGTCCCGTCGTAGGCCGAGGCGCCGAGGCTGGCCGACCCCGGGTTGAAGACGATGCAGTTGGCCACGCCGTAGCCGCCGGTGTCCACGTTGAAGTACTCCCCCGTCTCCGTGACGGACGAGTCCTCGGCCCCCAGGTCCCACACCCGCCCGTCGGACTGCCGCTCCACGCGCACGCGGACCTGCGACGCGTCCGGCGTCTGGTAGCGGTCGGGGTTGAGCGTCACGGACCAGGGCGTGCCCGCGGGGAACAGCTCGCTCAGGCAGGCGCCGGACGCCGGCCAGGCGACGAAGTCGTAGGACGTGGGGCCGTCGGTGCCCACGCTCCCGTAGGCGGGGTCGGCGCCGTAGCGGTTGAAGGTCCTCACGGCGGTGTAGCTCCAGCCCGAGCCGGCGGCCGTGGCGCTGCCGATCCCGAACGAGGAGGCGGCGGGGTTGAGCAGCCAGCGCCGGTGCCCCAGGCGGTCCATGTTGCTCGCGTCCTCGTCCTCGAGCTGCCCCTGGATGGCGGTCCTCAGCACGGTGTCGATGCCCCAGGAGCCCGAGATGTTGCTCGTCGAGCACGCGTACTTGCCGGCGGCCGCCTGCTCCTCGGTCACGCCTGCCGGCGTGGCGGGGTAGTGCGTGAGGCCGGCGTCGAGGCGCGCCAGGATGAGGGCGCCCTGGGCCGCGCTCTCGTTGGCCCCGCCGTCCAGGGTGACCGGCCCGAGGTTCGCGGAGCGGCGCACGAGGTTGAGGTAGGCCTCGCAGAAGGCGAGCGAGTCGTCCGAGAGCACGCCGGCCCTGTACGCGGAGACGTCGGGCGCGACGGAGAAGCGGGCCTCCCCGCGCGGCTCGGTCGGGAGCTCGGCGTACAGCGCGCGCAGCTCCGAGAGCGTGGGCTTGGCGGCGAACGTCAGGCCGCTCTGCGACAGCTGCGCGTCCTGCGCCTCGAGCCGTGCCGGGACCGCGAGCGCCGGCGCGGGCAGGCCCCCGAGCGCGAGGCCCGTGGCGGTCAGCAGGGCGAGGGCGCCGCGCACGGCGCCGTACGGACGGTGTGTGTTCCTCATGGCATCGCCTTTCCACGCGGGGTTGGGGTCGCTTGGCTCTCAGGAAGCGCGCTCCCAACCCAAAACCTGAAACCAATCTTATGCGCGGGGTCGGACAAAAATGCCCCGGCCACGCCACGCCTCCGCGAACGGCGGGCGGTCGTCACGGCGTTGGGCACGTCGCGGGCGGGCCGAAACGGCAGGCCCTGCATGCGCACCGCTTGGCGCAGGAACATGTTCACCGCGGTCGGGAAGACCATGCCGAGTTCCGCGAAGAGCCGATCCGCCTCCTGCTTCAGCTGCGCGTCGGTGCGTATGCTCGTGGCCGCTGCGGCCGTTTCCCCCTCTGTATTGCAGTGACTACACGATACGTACTATTCTGCCAAGGGTCTGGCAGACTCCGGCATTGAAGGCTTGCGTTGCAGCCCCTCTCTATGACTATGCGCTGAGCCCATCTTGGATCTTGCCGACGTCCACGAACTCGTAGTCCGTGCCGCAGCCTAGCGCGTAGGTCACCGCCCCGCAGGTGACGTTGGCCAACAGGGCCTTGCACCGCCTGAGGCCCTCTAGCACCGCGATGTAGTCCAAGGTGCGGGCATACGGGTCAGACCGCTCCTGCGCAAAGATCTCGAGCTGCAGCTTGCCCGCGTTCTCTTCCTTCTTGTAGTCGATGCGGCGCTGGTCGACGGAGATGATCTTGTCCTTCAGCTCACTTGCCATGAACAGGTCGAAGTAGTCCTGGTCCTCGGTGCACAGGTACACGTGGTCAAACGCGCCGTCGCGCACATAGCCGATGGCCTTGTCCAGCGTCGCCTCGGCCGTGAGGCCATGCGGGACGTACTTGGCCGTCTTGGGCGCAGTGTAGTCGGTGCCGCGGACGATGACGGCGAGCACGCGCCCGGCGTCCTGGGGGAACACCTTGCCTAGCACCTCGTCCGTATGGGCCCGCACCTTCTCGTTAAACCGGAAGTCATCGCCGTACTGCAGCTCCGCCCTGCGGTTGGAGAACACGAACTCCGTCATGTAGGGGTTCATGTTGAGGTTGGAGGTCATGTCCAGGACCACGTGCTGGGAGTTGTACACCTCCTTCAGGCTGTAGTCCGACAGGGGCTCGAAGAACATGCCCCACACGTCTTCGCCCGACGCGCCGGCAAACTGGTTGGGGTCGTTGGCGAGGCCCAGGTCCACCACGGGGATGAAGCTCGGACGCAGGGCACGGATCATCTGCTTGGTCCCGACGACGTTGTCGATGAGGGCGGTAAGGCCGTTCTCCTTCACCGGCTGCTTGATGAGGTAGAAGGTCTTGTCGGGGTTGAGCGGGCCATAGGAGAACTCTCGCGTGATCCAATACAGGCTCGTCATCACCAAGATGCTGCAGACGTGGTTGGTGAACACGCCCTGCACGTCCCACTTGATCTCGGCGCTCACGCGCAGGGTGCGCAGGCCACTGAGGTCGGGGCGGCGCGCGAACAGCTCCTCCTCGGACTCCGCAATCACGAGGTTTTCGTCCTGCTCGAAGAAGAACGAGGCGTGGGCATCCAGGAACGCGATGACGGCAGCCGGGTTGTGCTGGCGGATCAGGCGCGCCGTGTGGTAGGAGTATTCCTCGCACTCCCCGTAGACGAACAGCTGGAAGCGGTCGACGTACGTGTAGTCCAGGCCCTCGTCTTCCAGGGAGTACTGCCAATAGTTGGGGATGCGCATCTGCACCATGGGAGCGTTTGCGTCAGCCCAGTTCACCGGCTTGTTTTTGGACCAACCCAGGCAATAAGCGATGTCGTCGCCGTCCATGACGACCACCTTGTGATGCCGAATGTCCTTCTCGTGCCGCAGGAAGTCCCTAGCCTGCGCGAAGACGTCTTCGCCCACCGTCAGGCACTTCCTCACGGTCTGGGGGGCTTCGCTCGCGGGATATACCCTGATCATGTGCTGCTCCTTTGTCCGCACCGCCATGCAATGGCCATCCACCCTAGCAGAAGGCCCTCCGCTTCTGGCCGTGGGCGCCGTACTGTAACCTGTAGGTTCCAATCCTTCAGGCCAAGGCGAAGGAGCCCGGCCCCGCCCAGCGGCACGCGCCGTCGCCTGACGGGGCCT
>CACXFF010000076.1 GCA_902766805.1 uncultured Coriobacteriaceae bacterium
GCCGCCAGCCGCGCCGCGAGGTTGATGGGGGTCTGGCCGCCCAAGCTGCAGATCACGCCCACGGGACGCTCGGCGTCGACGACGTCCATGACGTCCTCGAAGGTCAGCGGCTCGAAGTAGAGGCGGTCGGAGGTGTCGTAGTCGGTGGAGACCGTCTCGGGGTTGCAGTTGACCATCACGGTCTCGAAGCCCGCGTCATGCAGGGCGTAGGCCGCGTGCACGCAGCAGTAGTCGAACTCGATGCCCTGGCCGATGCGGTTCGGGCCCGCCGAGAGGATGAGCACGCGCGGCTTGTCCGTGTCCTGGCGCTCGTCGCAGCACACGCGCTCGGCGCCCAGCAGCGGCTTGGCCTCGTAGGCCTTGTAGTGGTACTCGGCGTGCGCCGCGGCCTGCCCGGCCACCGTGTCGACGGTCTTGACCTCGGGCACCACGCGGAAGGCCTTGCGGGTGGCGCGGACCTCGGCCTCGGTGCAGCCGCAGAAGTGCGCGATCTGCGCGTCGCCGAAGCCCAGCTGCTTGACGGCGAGCATCTGCGCCGCGTCGATGTCGTCCAGGCGCCGCTGTCCCAGCCACTGCTCGGCACGCACGATGTCGGCCAGGCGGTTGAGGAACCACGGGTCGATGCCCGTGAGGTTGTAGAGGCGGTCGATCTCCCAACCGCGGCGCAGGGCCTCCATCACGTAGTAGATGCGCTCGGCCGTGGGCACCGACACGCCCTCGCGGAAGTGGTTCTCGTCGAAGAGCTCCGGGTGGTCGGCGCCGAACATGACCTCGCCGTTCTCCAGCGAGCGCATGGCCTTGGAGAACGACTCCTCGAAGGTGCGGCCGAGCGCCATGACCTCGCCCACGGCCTTCATGCGCGTGGTGAGCGTGGCGTCGGTGCCCGCGAACTTCTCGAAGGCGAAGCGCGGCACCTTGACCACGCAGTAGTCCACGGCCGGGTCGTGCGCGTAGGAGCGGTCGCGCGTGATCTCGTTGGTGACCTCCTCGAGCGTGAGGCCGACGGCCAGCTGCGCCGAGACCTTGGCGATGGGGAAGCCGGTGGCCTTGGACGCGAGCGCCGACGAACGCGACACGCGCGGGTTCATCTCGATGACGATGACATGGCCGTCCTCGGGGTTCACGGCGAACTGGATGTTGGAGCCGCCGCAGGTCACGCCGACCTTCTCGATGATGGCCAACGAATAGGCGCGCAGCTGGTCGAGCTCGGGCTGGGTGAGCGACTGGGCTGGCGCGACGGCGATGGAGTCGCCCGTGTGCACGCCCATCGGGTCGAAGTTCTCGATGGAACAGATGGCGATGCCGGCGCCGGTGGCGTCGCGCATGACCTCGTACTCGATCTCCTTCCAGCCCAAGACGGACTGCTCGATGAGCACCTCGTGGTTGGCCGAGAGCTCCAGGCCGCCCGCCACGAGCTTGCGCAGCTCGTCGCGGTTGTAGGCCACGCCGCCGCCCGCGCCGCCGAGCGTGTAGCTGGGGCGGCAGATGAGCGGGAAGCTCATGGTCGACGCGATGCGCTCGGCGTCCTCCAACGAGTAGGCGAAGTCGCCCGGGCAGCACTCCAGGCCGATCTCGGCCATGGCGCGCGCGAACTTCTCGCGGTCCTCGCCCACCTGGATGGCCTCGACGTCGCAGCCGATGACCTCCACGCCATACGCGTCCAGGATGCCCGCCTCGCCAAGCGCCACCGCGCAGTTGAGGCCGGTCTGGCCGCCCATGTTGGGCAGCAGGGCGTCGGGACGCTCGGCGGCGATCACGGCCTCGATGGACTCGGGCGTGAGCGGCTCGATGTAGGTGCGATCGGCCACGACGGTGTCGGTCATGATGGTGGCCGGGTTGGAGTTCACGAGCACGACCTCGTAGCCGAGCTGGCGCAGGGCCTTGCAGGCTTGGGTGCCCGAATAGTCGAACTCACAGGCCTGGCCGATCACGATGGGGCCAGAGCCGATGATCAGGATCTTGTGGATGTCGGTGCGCTTGGGCATGGCTCGTCCCCCCTTACTCGGCGGCCAGCTGGGCCGCGGCGGCCGCAAGCTGGACGGGATCGGTGCACGTGGTGGACACGATGGCGGCTTGCGGGCCGTGGTCGCGCAGGTAGGCGACGAGCGCGCGGGTGTCCACGCCCTCGATGCCCACGATGCCGCGCTGCGCCAAGAAGTCGTTGAAGTCCTGCGTGGAGCGGAAGCTCGATGGCGTCGGGCACAGGTCGCGCATCACGACAGCCGCGGCTGCGGCACCGAGGTCGTCTTCGGCATTGCAGCCGGAGTTGCCGATCTGCGGGTAGGTGAAGACCACGACGGCGTCGGCGTTGGCGGGGTCGGACGCGACCTGCTCATAGCCCGACGAGGTGGTCGACACGACGAGCGTGCCCTGCGCCTGGCCTGCGGCACCGCACGAAAAACCCTCGAAGACGATGCCGTCTGCGAGGGCGAGCAGGGCCTTGGGACTGGTGTTGAACAATGCGTTCACGGTAGCTCTCCTCTCTGGAAGAATTTATACCGTTCGGTAGTCTAGGGGTTTGTTTTGCATAAAGGTGGGATGAAATTGCATCGTAACGAATCGGACAGGTTGCTTTCACACTGTGGCGGGTGGGGCTTGGTACCAAAAAGACGTAGTCCTTTTGGTACCAAGTGGTGGCCAGCGGTGCTCGCGGTGGTCGGATCGGCACGCGACAACAACAAGGGCGGCAGGCGGGTCTCCCCTACCTGCCGCCCTGTCGCAGCGATGAATCGCGGCCGAAGCCGCTGGCAAGCGGCGCTTACGCCACGCCGAGGTACTCCTCGAGCACCTGACCCGAGTCATGCATGGCCTTGGCCGCCTCGACACCCACGTAGCGGAAGTGCCAGTTCTCGTTCTTGGTGCCGGTGATGTCCTCCTTGCCGGCTGGGTAGCGCTGGATGAAGCCGTACTTCCAGCCGTTCTCGCGCAGCCAGGTCTGGATCGGCGCGTTGTAGGTCTCGTCGAAGTTGATCGAGCAGATGTCGGCCGCCAGGCCCAGCTCGTGCTCCGAGGTGCCCGGGATGGCCACGCTCTGGCCCGTGAGCTCGTAGGCCTCCGACTCGGAGTAGCCCTGGGCCAGGTAGTTGTTGTAGAACTCGTCCCAGATCTCCTGCTGGCGCTCGTGGCTGCGATAGGCCTCGTTGATGAAGACGTCGTCATAGCCGGCCTTGGCGCAGTCTTCGACCATCTGCGTGAGGGCGTCGGCGATGCGCGCGTCGATGTACTTGCTGTCGCGGATCTGCACCACGTTCACGTTCCAGTCGGCCGGCAGCGGGTGCGTCTTGTTCACGAGCGTGAGCTCCCACGAGTCGGCGTTGGCCGGCGTCGCGGGCGACGTGGCCGACGTGGCGGCAGGGGTCTGGACCCCGCCGACGTTGGTGGTAGGCGCGGCGACGGTGGCGGGCTGCTGCTGGGTCGTGGCCGTCGTCGCCGTCGTGGCCGCCGGCTCGGCAGGCTTGGCCTGGCAGCGGGTCAGGAAGAGCACCACGCCCACGACGACCGCGACGAGCACCAGCGCGATCGCCACGTACAAGCCGGTGTGCGAACGGCGCGGCGGACGCTGGTTGTAGTAGCGCGGGTCGTCGTACGGGTTGGCGCCGTTGGGACGAGAGTGACGGGGCGTCGCGGCGCCACGCTGCGCGGGTCGGCCCTGGGCGCTGCGCTGCGCGGGACGCCTGCGGTCTGCCGAAGGGCGGTCTGCCGAATGCTGAGCCATGTAAGTCCTTCCGAAGCTGTGTCTTTGGCAAGCACCTAGTCTACAACCATGCCGGCCCTGCACCCCAACGAAGCGCGCCCTTCCCAAAGAACCACCATCCGCCGTCCATCGTCGGCGCTCGCAGCTGCCTGGTTGGCTGCGAGGGGTTTGGTACCAAAAAGACGTGGTCTTTTTGGTACCAAACGCTGGGCGGGCCAAGGGAACGCAGACTACTGGCGACCTGTGCCGCGCGCCCTACCCCTCGCCCAAAGCCGCCAACACCGCGCGCTTGGCCTGCAGGTACCCTTCCGTCAGCGCGAACTGCTCGTCGCCCAGGCCCTCCGGCCGC
>CACXFF010000077.1 GCA_902766805.1 uncultured Coriobacteriaceae bacterium
CAGCAGCTTGCGGTCGAGGCCCAGCTCGCCGAGCTCGAGGCCCAGCGCACGCAGGCCCAGGCCCAACGCGACCAGCTCGTCGCCCAACGCGGCGAGCTCGAGGCGCAGCAGGCGCAGGTCGAGCAGCAGGTGCGCGACGCGGGCTTCGACCCCTACGCCATAGACGCGCAGGTCGCTGCGACCGACGCGCAGCTCGAGGACGGACGAGCCCAGCTTGCCCAGAACGAGGCCCAGCTCGCGCAGGCGGCTCGCCAGCTCGACGCCGCTCGCTCCCAGATTGCGAGCGGACAGAGCGCCTATGACAGCGGCGTGGCCGAGTACGAGGAGGCCCGCGGCGAGTACGAGAAGGGCGAGGAGGAGTACCAACGCAACCACGCCAAGGCGCGCACCGAACTGGCCGACGCCGCCGCCCAGCTCGCCGAGGCCCGTGCCGACATCGACGCGCTCGAGGAGCCCGAACTGTACGTGCTCGACCGATCGCAGCTGGTGGGTGTGACGTCCTTCCAGGACGACTCGGAGCGTATCGACCACATCGCGGCGGTCTTCCCGCTCTTCTTCTTCCTGGTGGCTGCGCTGGTGGCCCTCACCACGATGACGCGCATGGTCGAGGAGGAGCGTCAGGAGATCGGCTGCCACAAGGCGCTCGGCTACGACGCGGCGCAGATCACTGCCAAATACCTCTCCTATGCAGCGCTCGCAGGCTTCACGGGCGGGGCCCTGGGCATCGCGCTGCTCACGCAGGCGCTGCCCCTCGTGGTCATGTACGCCTACTCCATCATGTACACGCTGCCCATTGGCCCGCCGCCGCTGCCGGTCGACCTGGGCATCGTCGGCCTTTCTCTGGGCGCAGGCGTGGGCATCTGCCTGGCTGCGACCTGGGGAGCCGCGGCGGCCACGCTTCGTGAGTCACCGGCCTCCCTCATGCTTCCGCGTGCGCCCAAGCCGGGCAAGCGCATCTTCTTGGAGCGGGTCCGTCCACTGTGGAGCAGGATGACGTTCTCGTGGAAGGTCACCCTGCGCAACCTGTTCCGCTACAAGCGGCGCCTGCTCATGATCGTGGTGGGCATCGCGGGCTGCACCGCGCTGCTGCTCACGGGACTGGGACTGCGCGACTCCATCTGGGACATCATCGCGGTGCAGTATGAGGGCGACGAGCCGATCTTTGGCTACAACGTGCTCGTCAGGTTGGAAGAGGACGCCACGGAGCAGCAGCGCGCAGAGGCGACGGGGCTGCTCGAGAGCCTGGGCGGCGCCGAGGGCAGCGCGCAGGCCTATCAGGAGAACATGCAGGCGGGAGGGCCGGCGCTCAAGTCCATGGGCATCTCGACAGTGGTGGTGAGCGACCCCGAGGAATACGGCGCTTTTGTGAGGCTGCGCGACCGTCGCAGCCATGAGCGCATCGAACTGGGGCCGTCGTCGGTGGTGCTCACCGAGAAGCTTGCCGCCGAGCTCGGCGTGGGCCCGGGTGACACGTTCACGCTCTACGAGCAGGACAGCATCGGCAACGCGCAGGGCTCAGGCCACCAGCTCAAGGTGGACGCCATAGCGGAGAACTACGTGTATCACTATTGCTACCTGGGGGCGCAGGCCTGGAAGGACGCCATGGGGACGGCGGCGCGTGACAACGTGCTCGTCGCACGGGTGAACGAGGAGTCGAGCGAGCTGGCACGCGCGCTGCACGACTGCGCGGCGGTGGACACGGTGGCCTTCAACACCGACGTGATCGACGCGTACCGCACCTCGCTGAACTCGGTGAACATGGTTGTGGTGGTGCTCATCGTGGCCGCGGCGGCCCTGGCGTTCATCGTGCTGTACAACCTCACCAACATCAACATCCACGAGCGCACGCGCGAGATCGCGAGCCTCAAGGTGCTGGGCTTCACGCGCCAAGAGGTGCTCGCGTACGTGTTCCGCGAGATCGCCTTGCTGGTGATGGGCGGCGGCCTGCTGGGCCTGGGCCTGGGCACGCTTCTGGTCGATTTCGTGGTGCGCGCGGCCGAGGTGAACGTGGTGATGTTTGGCCGCACGGTGCATCCCCCGAGCTACTTCGTCGCCTATGCGCTCACCCTGCTGTTCGCTGCCGTGGTGATGCTCACGATGGTGCCCAAGCTGCGGCGCATCGACATGGTAGAGAGCC
>CACXFF010000078.1 GCA_902766805.1 uncultured Coriobacteriaceae bacterium
ACGCGGTTGATGATCGCGTGGCTCTGCGCGGCGACGGCCTCCTGGTAGTGCTCGATGTGGTTCGCGCAGGCGGAGAACTGCGCGTCGGCCAGCGCGCCGATGAGGCGGCTCGCCCAATACAGGTTGTCGGTGTCCACGCGCTCGGTGGTGTTGGCGAGGTACTCGGGTGCCGCGTCCGCGTTGGCGAAGAGCGCCACGGGCGCGTTGAAGACGTTCGAGCCAAAGAAGACCCACTCCACCGCCTGAACGGCCGCGGGCATGTCGCCGCGCAGCTGGATGATGTGGGACTGGCAGTTGCGGTTCACCGCGATGGGACGGTAGGCGTGGCGCGTGGCCTCGTCGCCCCAATGTCCGTACGGATCGTAGGGGGTGCCTTGGTAGTGGTTGGAGAGCACGTCCTTCACGTCCTCCACGGTGAGCTTGCGCTCGGCCTCGCGCATCCAAGGCAGGTCGTCGGACTCGGGCGTGTAGTCGGCATTCGGGCCGTCCCAACGCTCGGCGCGCGGGCTCAGGTAGCGCTGCATGGCCCAAGCGCGCGGCGTGTTGTACACGTGATCGGCGTCCGAGTGGCTGCCGAAGGCCTCACGCGGGTTGAAGCGGCCAAAGGGCCACTCGGCGTCGTTGATGGTGAGGTCCAAGCAGTTGTCGGCCATCCAGGTGCGCAGGTCGGCGGAGCACATGAAGTCCTCCTGCTCGTCCTCGGCGTCGGCGAGATCGAACATGTCGATGCCCAGCTGGTTGGGCATGGTCACGTAGCAGTCGTCGGGCACGCGGCGCGCGATCCAGTGGTGGCCGCCGATGGTCTCGAGCCACCAGATCTCGTCCACGTCGGCGAACGCGATGCCGTTGTTCTCGTAGGTGCCGTAGGTGGCGAGCAGCTCGCCCAGGCGCTGCACGCCCTCGCGGGCGGAGTGGATGTAGGGCAGGACCAGCGTGGGGATGTCCTCCTCGCCGATGCCGCCGGGCACCTCGGGCACGTAGTCGGCGTCGCCTTCCTTGCCCTGGGCCTTCTTGAGCTCCACGAGGGGGTCGGCGGCGAGCACGCGCGGGTTGGTGGTGATGGTCTCGGTGGCGGACATGGCCACGTTGGCCTCGTTCACGCCGGCGGCCGCCCAAATGCCCTCGTTGTCGAGCGCGTTGGGCAGGGAGCTATAGCGCATGGGATTGTCGGGCAGGTCGATCTCCACGTGTGAGATGACCGAACGATAGTGGCGTGGCTGCTCGCTGGGCAGGACGACCGCGAAGCGCTGCAGGCAAAACTCGCTCGCGCCGCAGTCCTCGTTGCGGGCGATGATGGTGGATCCGTCGTAGCTCGCGTCTTTGCCAACGAGCAAGGTGGTACACGCCATGGGGCAATCCAATCTGTCGGGGCGCTGCGCGCCGCACGTCCATAACCGTTTGGAAGGATAGCACGGCGGCGGGGTGCTGGGATCAACCCGTGTTCTGCAGGCCGGCGGCGACGCCGCTGACGGTGCACAGGATGAGGTAGACGAGGCGCTCGCGCTCCTCTTGGCTGAGGGTGGTCGGCACGCCGACCTGCACTTCGTTGGCGGGAGCAATGGTTGCCGAGCTCGCAGCGAGGTCGGCCGGGCTGGCGGTGGCTGCGGTGGCGCTCGGGTTCGCGGTGGCTGAGGTGGCCAAACTGACGTCACCGGCAGCTGGGTTGGTGGTGGCCGCGGTTGCGGTCGGGCCCTCGGCGGGGGCAGCAGCGCCATCGGCAAGCTGCGCCATACGCAGGTCGCGCAGGGCCACCGCCTGCGTGATGGACAGCGCATTCACGAAAGGCAGGCGCAGGCGCACGACCTGGCCGAGCACGCGGCGCTGCGAGAGCGGCCAGGTGCTGCCCACGATCGCGAGCACCCACTGGCGCGTGAGGCGCAGCTCGTCGAGCACCGCGGACGCCAGGTCAGAACGGGCGCCGAGCGCGAGGTACATGCCCGCGATGCGGTCGTCGGTTTTGGCCAACGACATCTCGATGTTGTCGATGAAGGTGGTGAACAGCGGCCAGCGCGCATAGGCCTCGCGCAGGCGGTCCAGGTCGCCGAAGCGTTCGCAGGCCGTGCCCAGGCCGTACCACGCGGCGAGGTTCACGCGCGCCTGTGACCAGGCAAAGATCCACGGGATGGAGCGCAGGTCGTCGATGCCTTGGGGACCGAGCAGGCCGCGTTTGGCGGGACGGCTGCCAATGGGCATGAGGCCAATCTCCGCCAAGGGCGTGACCCGCGCGAACCAACCCGCGAAGCCCTCTGCCTGCACGAGGGCCAAGTAGTGCTCGCGCGAGGCGGCGTCGAGGGCCTGCGCGACGTCGGCAAAGGCGCCAAAGGCGTCGTCGAGGGTCTCCGACGCGGGCGTGGCGGCAGGCGCGGCACCGGCGGGCGTGGCGGCGGAGGCGGACGACGTCTCGCGGCCGCTCGCGAGCAGCGTGGCCGCGGCGACCGACTCGATGTGGCGGCGCGCCAACACGGGGTCGCCGTAGCGCGCAAAGATGACCTCGCCCTGTTCGGTGAGCTTGAAGCAGCCGTTGACCGAGCCCGCGGGCTGCGCGAGCACCGCACGGTTGGCCGGTCCGCCGCCGCGTCCCACCGCTCCGCCACGACCGTGGAAGAGCACGAGGTCGATGTCGTTGCGCTGCGCCCACGCGGCGATGCGGGCCTGTGCCTGGTGCAGCGCGAGCGTAGCGCTCGTGGGGCCGGCGTCTTTGGACGAGTCGGAGTATCCCAACATGACCTCGAGCCGGCGGCCCGTGGCGGCCAAGCGGGCCTGCACCGGCTGCAGCGCGATGAGGCCGTCAAGCACGGACACGGCGTTGTGCAGGTCGTCAAGCTGCTCGAAGAGCGGGATCACGTCAAGCACGGGCACGTCCGCGGCATGGGCGAAGGCTGCTTGGGCAAGCTCGTAGACGGCGGCGATGTCGTCCACGCTTTTCGAGAAGCTCACGATGTAGCGACGCGCGGCGTTCACGCCACAACGGCGCTGGATCCAACCGATGGCACGGAAGGTGTCGAGCACCTCGCGCGTCTCGGGCGCCAGGTCGCCGTCGCGGCCGTGCGCGCGCACGTCGGCCAGGGCGCGGGCGTGCACGAGCGAGTGTTGGCGCACCTCCATCTCCACCAGGTGGAAGCCGAAGGTCTGCACCTGCCACACGAGCGTCTGCACGGGACCGTAGGCCTCGCGCACCGCGCCGGCCTGGGCCAACGAGCGCTGGACCACACGCAGGTCGGCGAGGAAGTCCTCGGCGCAGGCGTACATCACGTCGGCGGTGCGCTGGACCGTTGCCTCCAGGCGCCGCGCCATGACCAGCATCACCGCACGGTGCGGCTCGGCGTGGCTCAGGGCGAGCGCTTGGTCGGTGATGTCCTCGGACATCTCCACCTGGTGGCTCCACAGGTTGAGCAGCTCGGCGCTCGGGCTGGTGCTGGCCGTGTCCAAGGTGAGGTTGCGGCCCACGCGGTGGCACTCCTCGGCCAAGCGCGCGACCACGTGCGTGCGGTAGAGCTCGGCTACCTGGCGCGTGACCTTGGCCGTCACGTACGGGTTGCCGTCGCGGTCCGAGCCGATCCAGCTGCCCGGGCGGAAAAAGGCCGGGCACACGGCCGGCACCGTGCCAGCTGCGTCTCCCTGCAGCCAGGTGTCGAAGCGCCGGTAGACCTCGGGCACCATGCGGAAGAGCGTGGCGTCGAACAGGTCGGTGATGGTCTCGGCCTCCTGCACGGGCGTGGGACGCGTGAGGCCGATGGGCGAGGTGCGGAAGAGCGCGTCGATCTCCTGCAGCATCGTGCGTTCGGTCTCGGCCAAGGTGAGGCCGGCCTCGTTCGCGCGGCGCTCCAGCAGGGCGGCGATGCGTCGGATCTTGCCCGTGGCGGCCTTGCGGCGCGCCTCGGTGGGGTGCGCGGTGAAGACCGGGTGGAACTCCAGGCGCTGCAGCTGCGCGGCGGCGCGCTCGGGGCCGAGCTCTTGAACGAGGCGCTGGTAGGACACGGTGAGCTCGTCGGCAGCGCTGCCCGCGCCCGCCTCTGCCGTGCGGGCGTCGAGCGCGCGGATGGCCTCCGTGCGGTAGCGTTCCTCGCAGATGTTGGCCAAGTGGAAGAAGGTGGCGAAGGCGCGCATCACGAGCGTGGCGCGCTCGGTGTCCAGGCGGTCGATGGCCTGCGTCGCGGCGGCGAAGGCCTCATCAGCCTCCAGCGGGCGCTCGTCGGCGCGGTTGGCCTCCATCATGTCGGAGAGCAGCTCGTCGAACACCGCGAGCAGGCTGGGGTCGTAGTCGCGCAGCACGCGGCGCAGCAGGCGCAGGAACAGCGTGAGGTTGGCGCGCAGCGATTCGGGCACGCGCGCGTCGGCAAGTTGGACTTCGGGCGAGGCGGGGGCCATGGGCGCTCCTTTGGGGCTATGCGTGGTCGTATGCGAGCTAGCGTAGCAGTCG
>CACXFF010000079.1 GCA_902766805.1 uncultured Coriobacteriaceae bacterium
CTGTCGCAGCTAGCTGACGCAGCCCTCGATCCAGGCAATGAGGTTGACCGTCGCCTCGCCGCTCGCCTCGCACAGCGCGTGACCCTGCCCCCACACCAACTCAGAGCTCACGTTGCTGGCCTGGGCGCAGTCGCGTAGGCGCAGCATCAGGTTGGTGTGCATGGTGAGTGGCGTCACATCCTGTTGCAGGCCGAAGTGCACGCGCCAAGCCTTCGCCACGGTGGACTGCTGATAGTGGGCGCGCGCCGGTGCAAGGAAAGCCATCGGATCGAAGAGGTCCACGCGTTCGGCGGCGGTGTGGCCCTGCTCGTCGCGGGCGAGGGTGTCGCGTCGCCAGCTGCTTGCCAGCTCCTCGTTCCAGTTCGCATAGAGGGCGTAGCGCTTCGCATTGCTCTCCACGAGCTCCGCCACCAGCGAAGAGTAGTGCGAGGCGTCCTGCTCGGCGTTGCCAAAGATGAGGTTCTCGGGCGAGCTGAGGTCCGCGCTGTCGTACGCGGGCGCCTCGCGCTCGGGCTCGGCCATCATGAGTGCATAGCCGTTCAGGCTCTGTACCTCGGCCTTCTTCGTCTCCTCGTTCCAGCGCAGCCAGCCTAGGCCACGGTCGAGCGCAGCGATGTAGTCCTGGGGCGTGGCGTAGGTGGTGATGGCTGCCGACGTGCGCGAGGCGAACTGCCCCTGCCCAGTGGCTGCGGCACGCGCGTTGCGGCTGGAGGTGTCGCCGCCGGGGAAGTTGCCGTCTTCCAGATACTCGACGGCGCCTTCGGCGTAGGGGAAGCGTGTGCCCGCCAAAAACGCGTTCAGCGCGTCCTGCACCTGCGTGCGCAGGTAGTCGTAGTAGCTGCCGGCGCACGAGATGCCCGTGGGCGAGTCTGCGAGCGCGAGCGTGACGGGCGCGGCCGCCGCCGCATCGTCGGCTCCCTCGCCGGCCTCTTCGCCTCCGTTGTCGGCTTGCTCTGCGGCTGGATCCGCCGCCACCGTGAGCCCCTCCGCCGCGACGCAGCCCGGGAACGCGCGGGCCAAATCACGCGATAGTTCGCAGGTCCACGTGGACTCGGCGCGCGTGCCGCTCGCGCTGCCGCCGGTCGCCCATTGGCCAAAGAACCACTCGTACGCCGCGTCTGCCGAATCCAGGCAGCACTCCGCGTTCCATGACGCACAGCCATAGAGCGCATCGGACACGCGGTTGCCGGCAGCGTCGGTGGTCGCAGCGCCGATGGCGCCCAGGTACGGGTCATAGGCGCTGCAGTCGCCGCTTGCCCCGAGCAAGTTGGCCAAGGTGCCGCCCGCGCCCAGCCCGAAGGCAAAGATCTGGTCGGTGTTGCCGGGCAGGAGCTCGGCGTTGTGGCGCAGGAAGCGCACGGCCGCCTTGAGGTCCACGACCGGCCAGGGCGCGCAGCCCTCATAGGCGAGGCTTCCGTCGGCGACGTAGGCGTTGGAGCGGCCGCGGAAGCCGGCGTACACGTACACGAAGCCCGTCTCTAGGTAGGGCTCCAGGCCCGCGTAGTTGTAGGACTGCGGTGACATCTCGGCGGCATAGGACCCGCCGTTGACGGGCAGCAGCACGGGCGCGGTCTGGGCGGTGAAGGCGCCGCGTGCGCCCTTGGGCGCCAAACGACAGCTGTAGGTGAGCCCGTCGTCGTTGGCGGTGCCTTTGAGATAGGGCCCAGGCACGTAGATGGCCAGCGACTCGTAGCCCTCGGCCGCCGGCGTGGCGCAGTACACTACGCCCTGCTGGTACCACACGTCATCTTCGCGGTCATAGGACCACCTGGCCATGTCGAGTTCTAGGGAGTGCTCGGAGCCCCTCTGCCCCCTGGGCTTCTCCGCTGCCGTCGTGGTTGCGGGTGTGGCCGTTGTCGCGGACGGCGTCTCTTCCACTGCCGCGGGGATGCAGCCGGTCAGCGCCAACCCCAGTCCACCGACGCCTCCCGCCAAAAAGGCACGTCTGCTCATCGTCTGCTGCTTGGTCATGAAGCCGTCCTTATGCATGGTCCGCGCGACTGCGGGGGAATTGACAGGTCCGAGGGCGCGGACAGCCTTCTCGTGCCGTCGCGCCATCCGCACCATTATATGACCCGCTTGCCGTCACGCCGCCCGCGCACCTCCAAGCGAGGGCCAAGATGTGGGATGCATCTCATATTCGCCACAATCCCCGCCTCAAGCGGGGGGAACGGGGGAGTTCATGTCAGAGAGCACTCCGCGCATCGGCGCGCTCGAGGCCGGCGGCACCAAGATGGTCATGGCAGTCGCCACACCGGACGGCACCATTCTGGAAGACACCGCCATCCCGACCACGGCGCCTGCCGACTGTGTCCCGCAGATGATCGAGTGGTTCGCAGCGCGCGACATCGACGCGCTGGGCGTCGCCGCGTTCGGCCCCACGGGCGTCGACCCCAAGAAGGACAACTTCGGCTACATCCTCAAGACTCCCAAGCTGGAGTGGGCGGGCTATGACTTCCTGGGCACCCTACGCCGCGGCCTCAACATGATTCCGGCCGGCTATGACACCGACGTCAACGGCAGCTGCTTGGGCGAGGCCACCTTCGGCTGCGCTCGCGGGCTCGACACCGTGCTCTACCTCACCATCGGCACGGGCATCGGCGCGGGCGTGATGGTCAACGGCCAGCTGCTGCACGGCATGCTGCACCCCGAAGCGGGCCACATCATGCTGCACAAGCGCGACAACGATCCGGGCGAGTGCGTGTGCCCGTTCCACGAGGGCTGCTTCGAGGGCCTGGCCGCCGGTCCTTCCATCGAGAAGCGCTGGGGCGCCAAGGGCGTGGAGCTGGCCGAGCGCATGGAGGTCTGGGAGCTTGAGAGCGACTACATCGCCGAGGCCCTCACCGACTACATCATGTCCTTCAGCCCGCAAAAGATCATCCTGGGCGGCGGCGTGATGAAGCAGGAGCAGATGTTCCCGCTGGTGCGCAAGAAGGTCCTGGCCAACATCGCCGGCTACCTGGACACCCCCGAGCTCGCAGACATCGACAATTACATCGTGCCCAACAGCCTGAACGAGATGCAGGGCATCCTGGGCTGCGTGGAGCTGGGCCGTCGCGCCCTGGTTGCCGCGCAGGCATAGAGGCACGCACACGGTTCGGCACGTCGGCGTGGCCCTGGAACGGGGCCACGCCTTTTCTGTGCCTTTGGCGACATGCCTGGCGTGCTGCGCTGGCTCGTCCGGTCTGCCCCTTGTTTGCCAGCCTGAGAGCCGAAAGCTCCTCGGCAACAAGGTGAGGGCGGCAGATCCGTCCGTGCCGCTACAAAAAAGAATTGAATCGGCTCGACAAAGTCCCAATGGTGCATAAGCGGGCCGTGTTATGCTAGCTACCGTATGCCCCCGTAGCTCAGCTGGACAGAGCATGGGACTTCTAATCCTGGGGTCGCAGGTTCGAATCCTGTCGGGGGCACCATGAGCGCGCGCGGGCCGAAGACTACTTCCCTTCGGCCCGCAATTCGCGCCGAACGCCGAGAGCATTCGGGACACACTCGCGCGTCCTCTATACTCAAGGCTCAGGGAATCGAGGAGGGGCCTGGCTGGCCATAGCGTCGGCCAGGGCGTTGAGAGGAGTTCCAGTTGATCTACACCGTGACCATCAATCCATCGCTCGACTATGTGATGTATCCCACGGCGTTGGACGTGGGATTCACGAACCGCTCGTCGCGTGAGGAGATCCGTTTTGGCGGCAAGGGCGTCGACGTCTCGTTCGTCCTGCAGCAGCTCGATGTCCCCACCGTGGCCCTGGCCTTCGCCGCTGGCTTCACTGGTGACTACTTCAAGAAGGTCCTGGAAGAGGATGGCGTGGTGTGCGACTTCATCCAGCTGGAGGAAGGCTTCACCCGCATCAACGTCAAGCTCAACGGCGGCGAGTACTCTGGCGGCGTGGAGACCATCGTGAACGGCATGGGTCCGGATATCTCCGACGCCAAGATGGACGAGCTGCGCGCCAAGCTCAACAAGCTCCAGGCGGGCGACACTCTCGTGCTCACCGGCTCCGTTCCCAAGAGCCTCCCCAACAACACCTACGAGATGCTGATGGACGAGTTCGGTGGTCGTGGCATCCGCTTCGTCGTCGATGCGACGGGCGACCTGCTGCTGTCCGCCGTGGACAAGAAGCCCTTCCTCATCAAGCCCAACCACCACGAGCTCGGCGCACTCTTCGACGCGCACCCCCAGACTCCCGAGGAGTGCCTGCCCTACGCGCGCAAGCTGCACGATCGCGGCGCGGCCAACGTCATCGTTTCCTGCGGTGGCCGTGGTTCCTGCTTGGTAGACGAGAACGGCGAGGAGCACATCGTGCCGGCCCTGCCCATCACCTTGGTGAACGCCACGGGCGCGGGCGACTCCATGATCGCGGGCTTCCTCGCGATGGTGGACAAGGGCGAGAGCTACGCCGAGGCGCTCCTCTACGCCTCTGCCTGCGGCACCGCTACTGCCCTCACGTCGGGCATGGCCCGTCGCGAGCGCATCGACGAGACGGTCGCCAGGCTGAAGGAGTTCATGGCCTCCCAGCCTCAGGCGTAGGCCTAGCCACCTGCTTCTACCCGTGTCCAGTGCGCGGGAGGGTGGCTGGCGCCGCTCTCCCGCGCTATTGGTAAGGCTTTTCATTGGCACTACCGCGCACGGCGTGCGCGCAAAGGATTGCACATCGGTTTTAGGAGGTCCCCATGTACGAAGGCGTTAACGCATCTGATGGCATCGGTATTGGTGTTGCCCGTGTCGCGGTAGAGCCCGATCTGACGTTCACCCCCAAGGCTGGCACCGACGCCACCGAGGAGAAGAAGCGTTACGAGTCCGCCCGCTCCAAGTTCGTCGAGATGACCAACAAGCAGATCGAGTCGATGCAGAGCCGCGGCCTGGTCGCCGAGGCTGGCATCATGGCCGCTCACATCGAGTTCGCCGAGGACGACGGCATGATCGAGGCCATCAACGCCGACATCGAGTCCGGCAAGCAGGCCGAGCAGGCTGTCAAGGACACCTACGACATGTACTACGACATGTTCTCCGCCATGGAGGACGAGCTGTTCCGTGAGCGCGCCGCCGACATCGCCGACGTCCGCACCGGTCTTTTGGCCGACCTGCTGGGCCAGGAGCTCGTGGACCTCTCCACCCTGCCCGAAAACTCCATCGTCGTCGTGCGTGAGCTCACGCCTTCCATGACCGCCGACATCGACAAGGAGAACGTCGCCGCCATCGTCACCGAGACCGGTGGCCGCACCTCCCACGCTGCCATCATCTGCCGCGCGCTGGAGATTCCCGCCGTCCTGTCCGTGGAGAACGCCACGTCCATCATCGAGGGCGGCTCCCTGTGCATCGTCGACGGCACCAACGGCACCGTCCAGGTCGCCCCGGACGACGACACCCTCACCGAGTACCGTGAGAAGGCCAAGAAGCTCGCCGAGGAGAAGGCCGCCCTCGAGGCCTTCCGTGGCGTGCCGACCAAGACGGCCGACGGCATCGAGAAGCTCCTCGTTGCCAACATCGGCAACCCCTCCGACGCCGAGGGCGCCGCTGAGCACGACGCCGAGGGCGTGGGCCTGTTCCGCTCCGAGTTCCTCTTCATGGACGCCACCGAGCTCCCGTCCGAGGACGAGCAGTTCGCGGCCTACCAGAAGGTTGCCCTGCGCATGAAGGGCCAGCCGGTCATCATCCGTACGCTCGATGTGGGCGGCGACAAGGAGATCCCCTACATGGACCTCCCCAAGGAAGAGAACCCCTTCCTCGGCTACCGCGCCATCCGCTACTGCCTGAACAACCCCGAGGAGTACAAGGTCCAGCTGCGCGCCCTGCTGCGTGCGTCCGCCTTTGGTGACATCAAGATCATGGTCCCGCTGGTGACCTGCATCGACGAGATCCGCAAGGTCAAGGCTCTGGTCGAGGAGTGCAAGAAGGAGCTCGACCAGCGCGGCATCGCCTACAACCCCAACATCGAGGTCGGCACCATGGTCGAGACGCCTGCCGCCTCCCTCATCGCTGACGTGCTCGCCGCCGAGTGCGACTTCTTCTCCATCGGCACCAACGACCTCATCGGCTACACCATGTGCGCCGACCGTGGCCAGGACAAGGTCGCCTAC
>CACXFF010000080.1 GCA_902766805.1 uncultured Coriobacteriaceae bacterium
CCCACGGGACAACCCCGCGGGCCCGCTTTTCTGTGCCGCTCGCCAACCCTTGCCCCGTTCGGAAGAGTTGGGGCCACTCCAGTGACCCCAACTGACGGAAAGCGGCGGAAATCGAGCGCTTCGGGAGAGTTGGGGCCACTCCAGTGACCCCAACTGTTGCCAATGCCCCGCCACGCGGCCGTTTGGTGCAGAAGTGGCCACTCCAGTGACCCCAACTGTCCCGAACGGCCGCCCTCCCCTTGGTACCAAAGAGACCACGTCTTTTGGTACCAAGGGGCCAGAGGCGCTACGCGCGCTCGGCGGCGATCAGGTCGCGGTACCAGTAGTAGCTCTTCTTGGGCGTGCGGGCGAAGCTTCCGTGGCCTTCGTCGTCCAGGTCCACGTACACGAAGCCGTAGCGCTTGCTCATGGAGCCGGTGGAGAGCGCGACCACGTCGAACGCCGTCCAAGGCAGGTAGCCAAAGACCCCCACGCCATCGGCCACGGCCTCACGCAGCTGCTCCACATGCGCCGCAAGGTAGGCGATGCGGTAGTCGTCGTCCACATGTGCGCTGCCGTCCGGCTCCACCACCAGCTCGTCATGGGCGCCCAAGCCGTTCTCGACGATGAGCAGCGGCACCTGGTAGCGGTCCCACAGCTGGTTGAGCAGCACGCGCAGGCCCACGGCGTCGATCTGCCAACCGTACTCGCTCGCCGTGAGGTACGGGTTCTTGAGCCCGGCGCTCATGTTGCCCTGCGCCCTGAGCGCGTTGGGGTCGGTGCCCACGCAGTCGGTGGCGTAGTAGCTGAACGCGTAGAAGTCCACGGTGCCTGCGGTGAGCAGCGCCTCGTCGGCAGGCGTGACGTCC
This sequence comes from uncultured Coriobacteriaceae bacterium, assembly GCA_902766805.1. Classification (GTDB taxonomy): domain Bacteria; phylum Actinomycetota; class Coriobacteriia; order Coriobacteriales; family Atopobiaceae; genus CACXFF01. Next base: position 849 of record CACXFF010000080.1, read on the forward strand.
AGCTGGATGCCGTGCTCGGCCAGGTAGCGCTTGGCATAGCCCGGATAGCTGCCGCGCACCATCACGTCACCGGCGAACAGGTAGTTCATCTGGTTCGTGGCCTGGGCCAGGCGCACGTCGTCGGGGTTGCAGGTGAGCGGGTACTTGAGCATGGAGGCCACCATGCAGCCCACCTGGCAGGCGGGGTCGATCTCGTGGGCGGCGATCACGGCACGGGCCGACGCGAGGAACAGGTTGTGCAGCGCCGTGAAGCGCAGCTGCTCGGTGTTGGCCGGGTCGAAGGGCGTCATCACCAGGCCGCAGCCCGTCATGATGCCAAAGGGCGTCTGCGCGACGTTCATCTCGTTGAAGGTGAGCCAATAGCGCACGCGGCCGCGGTAGCGCGCCACGATCGTGCGCACGTAGCGCTCGAAGTGGTCGATGGTCTGGGGGTTGGTCCAACCGCCCTTGCGCGCCAGGGCCAGCGGCGGCTCGTAGTGGCTCATCGTGACCACGGGCTCGATGCCGTAGCTGGCGAGCAGGTCAAAGACGTGGTCGTAGTAGGCCAGGCCCTCCTCGCAGGGCTCCGCGTCGTCGCCGTTCGGGAAGATGCGGGTCCACGCGATGGACATGCGGTAGCCGCCCAGCCCCATGCCGTGCAGCAGGGCCATGTCCTCGTCGGTGTGGCCAAAGCCGTCGGCAGCCCTGTGGCTGGGGTAGTAGCGGTCCGGCTCGACCTCCTTGGTCTCCACGCGATGATCTCCCGGCTCATAGGCGAACACGTCCTGCACCGAGAGGCCCTTGCCTCCCGCGGCATAGCCGCCCTCGTATTGGTTGGCGGCGGTGGACGCGCCCCAGATGAAGTCCTTCGGGAATGCGTGAGTCATGCGTATCAGCTCCTTGTCGGTCAAGCGTGAGATGTGAGGGGTAAGGCCCGGCCGCCGGGTGGGGCGACCGGGCCCAAGGAAGGGAAGGCGGCTCTAGGCGGCCTGCTCGGCGGGCTGCTTGTGATCCATGGGTTCCTCCCCTTCGCTGATGATGATGTGCCTGTGACCAGGCGTTGCTTGCGCGTGAGACCATCATCGTCCGGAGAGCCCTGGACGGCTTTTTGCTGCTTGACGTGGTTGGCAGCTACTTGCTATCGATTTTTGACGTCAGAGATTGCTTGGGCATATTGTGCCAAGGATTCGCTGCGATTCATTGATTCAGTACAGGAAGATGACGTGGAAGTACGCGATTTCGTTGCTCGCCAGCTCATGCTCGAACGCGATGGTCCCCTGCGTACAGAGCACCGTCTCGAGCTCGACCTGCGGCTGGGCGCAGCTGCGCAGGTACTCAATCTCGCTGCGGCCAGGGTCGTCCATGCACCACAGGCGCATGCGCGCCGCCGCGTCGACCACCGACCCGCCTTGGGCGTTCACGATGCGCTTCTTCACCAGGTAGGTCCCAATCCGCGCGCCCTCGATGCGCACGCGGGCGACGCGCGGGCGCGGGTCGTCGAAGTAGCTGGGCATCTCCTCGTAACTGAGCGCGGACTCGTCCGTGGCGAGGTAGCGCGCCCCGAGCCGCTCGCAGTTGTGACAGACCACCTGGTAGTTGCCCATGTCGTTCGTCGAGGCCGCGCAGCGCTGCGAGACGTGGACCACCTGCCCGCCCACTTGGGAAAGGAACGCGAGCGCGTGGAACGAAGGCTTGGGGATGCCGTCACGCGTGAGCAAGCCCGGCTTGCCCGAGAGCAGCCGGTAGTCGTCGCGCGACCCCGCGCGGGAGAGCGTCAGGTCGCTCGGCCAGTCGTAGCAGACGCTGTCGACCAAACCGGCGCAGGAGAGCAGCGCCTGACACAGGGCGGCACCTTCGGCACAGGCGTCGTTCATGAGGTTGCGCGTCTCGAGGGAGTCACACCAACCGCCCACCTGCAGCGGTGTAGACCCAAAGCCCTCTTCGGCCAAGGCCTCCGACGCCAAAAGCACCTGGTTACGCAGGAAGAGGCGGTCGGCCGTGCGCACGTAGTCCGAGGCGCTGGGACCCGTGGGCACCGCAGGCCGCGCCGCGATGGTCACCGCACCCGGCTCGATGTCGCGGGCGCGCAGGGCGCGCAGGAAGGCGCGCAGGTTCTGGGCTTGCGCGGTGAGCAGCACGCCGGGACCCGCAAGTCCCCGCTGCACGCCGAAGCGCAGCAACAGGCCGTGTGCTTGGGCGAACAGCGAGACGTAGGCGGGGTCGTCTGCTGCGAGGCCCCGGTGCGGGCGCAGCTCGAAGCGCCACGAGCGCACGTTGGCCACGCTGTAACGGTTCGAGCAGCCGCGCAGCACCCGCTCGAAGGCGTCCATGCAGGCACCCGCGTCGGCATCCGGACCCAGCTCGAGCGCGAGCAGCACCTTGACGTGCAGGTCGAGCAAGAAGTCCAGGGCGTCCTCGAGCGCGCGGCGCCCCTCGTCGGCCGTGAGCGCCTCGAGGTCGCAGGTCAGGCGCGCGTAGTGGAAGCCGAGACGTTCGTGGAGCCAACGCACCTGCTCGCGGGCGCGCGCCGAGACGAGCGTGGCAGGCGAGCCCACGGCAAAGACCTTGCCCCACGGCAGCGAGACGTCCACGCGGTCTTGGGCATGGAAGCGCAGGTCAAAGGCCGTCTGGCGCCTGCGTTCGGCAACGTCGGCCATGGCTGGGTCGAGGCTGGCGACCACTGCGTCGGACGCCTGGGATTGCCCAGCGTCTGCCTGACGTTCGGCACGCCACGTCGAGGGCGTCACGCCGTGCGCGCGCTTGAAAGCCTGGTTGAACGAGGCGATGTTGGGGAAGCCCGCGTCTAGGGCGACGCGCGAGACCGTGTGGGTCGTCTCGACGAGCAGCTGCTCGGCCGCCTCGAGGCGCAACTGCGTGAG
>CACXFF010000081.1 GCA_902766805.1 uncultured Coriobacteriaceae bacterium
GGCCACTGGAGTGACCCCATCTGCGTTTTGGGGACCCGTCGCCCCGGCTTTCGTCGAGTTGGGGCCACTGGAGTGACCCCAAAGTGTGTCAAATCCTCAAGCTCCGACGTTGGAGACCTTCTCGTCAGTAGAACTGGTCAACGAGCGTCTATGCGAGCACTGTGAGCGTCACGACGCGCGGCCCTCGCATCGGTCGCCCCGCCGTCAGCCAACTCTCGCATCGGTCGCCCGACATCGGCAACGCCGCGTGCAGCCTCCCAGATGGGCCAAAACGCAGAAGGGCCGTCACCCCGCGTCAGCGATGGCCACCGTGCAGCCTTCCAAATCGGCCAAAGCAGGCCAACACGAAGAAGGACCGCCGCCGATAGCTGGCGACGGCCCCCACACGCGTTCAAACAGCCCCTATACCTGCAGTTTGTTCACTCTGCGGTCATAGGTCATGAGTCCGTTGGTCTCCTCCTCCACGTCGGAGATCTGCGTGTACACGAATCCGCTCAGCCCTTCGGCCTCCAGCGCGTCCACGCTCGCGAGCAGCTCTTCGAGCCCGGCGCGCCACTCCCCTATCGACTCGAACTGCGCGTAGCCGTACTCGCGGTCCAGGCTCGAGTGCCCGTCCACGTGCCAACCCAACCCGCCGAACTCGCTGAGGAGCTGCGCGCGACGGCTCTTACCCTTGCGCGGCGCGAAACGGTCCGCGAACAGGTGCATCTTGCGGAAGTAGTTGTGGATGCCTTGGATGTCGCCCGTGCCCTGGTCGTACCAGCCGCTCGCCGAGAGGATGGGCCGTGACGGATCCCAACGGCGCACTTGGTCCGTGTTGGCACGCGCGTCGAACTGGCCCCAAGACTCGTTGAACAGCACCCAGGAGATGATGCAGGGGTGCGAGGCGAGGCGCGTGACGGTCTGGCGGCAGGTCTCGACCCACTCGCGACGGTACGCGGGATCGCCCGCGGCCAGCTTGGCCTGGTGCCGGGCCGACGTGTCGGAGTAGTGGTCCCAAGAACTGCGCACCATGGTGGGGATGTCGCGCGTGAGGCGCACGCTCAGGGCGCTGCCACCGCTTGGCATGTCCTGCATCACCAGCATGCCCACGCGATCGCACAGCGCGTACCAGCGCTCCGGCTCCACCTTGATGTGCTTGCGCAACAGGTTGAAACCAGCGTCCTTGGCCGCCCGGATGTCATGCTCGAACGCCTCGAGCGACGGGGCCGTGAGCAGGCCGTCGGGCCAATAGCCTTGGTCGAGCAGGCCACGCACAAAGAACGGCCGGTGGTTCAGGCACAGGCGCATCGTGCCCGACGCGTCCGCCTCCACGCTCACGCTGCGGAAGGCCGCGTAGCTGCGCACCGAATCCTCGCCGAACGAAACAAACACCTGGTACAGGTAGGGATCGTCGGGACTCCAGAGGTGGACGTCCGGCACCTCGACCGTGAACGCGACCACGCCGACGCCCGTGACCGGATAGGCCTTGCCCGTGGCGATGCGCTCGTTGGCGGCGTTGGCCACAATCACGGACAGCGGCGGCTGCGCGCCCGAGCCCACTGTGCGGATGCTGGCCGTGACCTGCAGTTTGTTGTCGTCGGCGTCGCTGCGCAGGCGCAGGCTCTCGATGTAGCTCGCCGGCACGTACTCCAACCACGCGTCCTGCCAAATGCCCGATTGGGCGGTGTACCACATGTCGCCGCGGTCGAGGCGCTGCTTGCCACGCAGCTGCGTGCCGGATTCGGTGGGATCCCACACGCACAGCTCCAGGACGGCGTCGCCGCGCCGCGTGGTGAGGTGGGGCGTGAGGTCGTAGGTGGCGGGCGTGTAGGCACCCGTGTGTTCGCCAACCTTGTGGCCGTTGCAGTACACCGCGCACGCGTAGTCCACACCGTCCAAGTGCAGCAACGCGTGCCCGTCATGCGAGGGCAGCTGGATGGATACCGTGCGGCGATACCAGAGCAGATCGTTGGGCAGCACGGCACGCTCCACGCCCGAAAGCGCGCATTCGGGCGAGAAGGGAACGGTGATGGGACCGTCGAACTTCTCCGGCGGCCGCGCCTCGTGCCAAGCCTCGCGCGCGGCGTCGAGCGAGGGGCATTTGACGATGGCGTACTCCCACGCGTCGCCGTTCAGGCTCGTCCAGGACAGGCGCTGCATGGTGGGGCGCGGGTGGTCGGACAGCGGCGCGCTGTGGTCGAGCGCCTCACCCCACGGCGTGACCAAGGGGGCCAACTTGGCGACTTGGTGCTCTTCCGGGATGGACCGCAAAACGCGCGCGATGTCCAAATCCATGGCTGTCCTCCTTGCCGCTGTCGGTCGCGCTGCGATAGGCAGAGCGCGTCGTTTGCACGCATGAGACGAGCCCGTGACGTCTGCACGCGTGCTTCCATGCTACGCCGTGCGTCCATGCTTACGCGCGAGCAAACGGGCCAACGGAGCGTGATTCGATAAGTGCGGTTTGCGCGGAAGTTTTTATGCAATCTTTATGAGCCGAAAGCCCCTCGCGTGAGGCATGCCGTCGGAGGCGCGGCACGTAGACGTGGGCGTATGGTCGATCTGTGCGAGCGAGACGGGCTGGGGGGACCGAGGGCACGGACGCCAGCGGCTAGGACGTCTCGTGCGACGCGCAGCCGCAGAGAGGCCGTCGGGCAAATGCAGCTAGACCACCAGGAAGAGCAGCGCGCAGACCACAGCGCAGGCCATCGAGAGCGAAGTCAACGTGCGCGACGAGCGACGCCACTCGCACAGGGAACGCGCGAACGGCGGCAACACGCCGCAGGCACAACCATAGGACATGCTCGGCACGGCGTACGACAGGCCAAGCGCTACCCCCGCCCCCATCAGGCAAAACAGGCGCGGCACACTGAGCATCGGCACCACCGAAACGCTCATGCTGATGACGCTCAAAAACGCGCAGGCGGCCGGCGCCACCCACAGCCAAGGGCTCATGCGCGCGGGCCCGAAGATATAGCCCTTCGTACGACGGGAATGTGCCAACGTGACAATGACATGCAGCGCGGCAAGCACCAGCGGGACGAGAATGACTGCCACCACTTTGGGCAAGCGCAGCAGCACGAACGGGCCAAAGCCAAAGACCAGCTCTTCGGGGAGGAGGCCCCAGAGCAGAAGGCCCAATGCGAACGGAACCAAGCACAGCAGGCTCGACTGCGTCAACGCCCTCTGTTCCTGCGCGCTCATCGCACCCCCTCCATCCGTTCAATCCAAGCCGCAACGTCGGCCAAGGCGTCGGGCTCCAACTCGTAGTAGAGGAAGGTCCCCGAGCGTGTCACGCGCACGAGACCCGCCTTCTTGAGCTGCGCAAGGTGGTGCGAGACCGTTGCCGCAGACAGATCGAAGCTGGCAGCGATATCCCCCGCCGGGCGGGGTCCTTCAAGCAGCAATTCCAGCACCTGGCGGCGCCGAGCGTCGGCAAGCGCTTTGAACTTCTCAGAGAGGGGCACGGGCGGTCCTTTGACTGGTGCGTTGCAGGGATGCGAATCTGGTGTGTAAGAAGTTTCGATGGGCTTCGAAGTAAGAGACTAGTTGAAACAAACGCCATGTCAACCATTCTTTCGAAATTGTTCGAATTGCATAGGGTGAGTGAAAAATACGAGGTAGGAGTTATTTAGATGGTTATCTAAACGTATATGCTTTTATTTCGATTTTCATCTAATTTGAAAAGTATCTAATTAGATGAAAATCGAAATATGCTGGGCTATTTTGATTGCTATCTAATTAGATGAGTTTCTAAATACTGACTTATTTCGACGACTATCTAATTTGATATATATCGAAATAACAGAGGTATTTCGATGTCTATCTAATTTGACATTTATCTAATTAGACAGACATCGAAATATTCGCCCAATCGAAA
>CACXFF010000082.1 GCA_902766805.1 uncultured Coriobacteriaceae bacterium
GGCCATCGACCGAGGCACGGGCGCACGCGGCCTGCGCGCCATCTGCGAAGACGTCCTGCGCGACGTGATGTTCGAGGTGCCCAGCCGCGACGATGTCGCGCAGGTCATCGTACACGCGAGCTGCGTGGAGCACGGCGACAAGCCCGAGTACGTGCTACGCGAGGATGAGCACGACGCAACGGAAGAGATCGACCCCACAGAGTGACCTGCAGGGTCTTGGGCGGAGTTTCTCATCTGTGGAAGGTGAGATTCTGGACCGGATGTATCCCCCTTGGCCCCGTTGGGTGGAGTTTCTTGCCTGCGGGAGGTCAGATTCTCGGCCGAATCAGACGTTTTTGCTGGTACAGATGGGTATTTCTCACCTCTTGGAGATCAGAAACCCTCCTCCAACAGACGGCGAGCAGCGTCGTTGGCCATCAGCCAGCCATCACGCGACCGCCGCGCGGCTCGCATTTTCCCAAAAAACCTCCTTGACAACCCGAAAACACTTGACGCATACTGCCCCACAGACGCAACGGGTGTTACTCGGCGGATCGCTCCGCGAGGCATGACCGGCACGGGAGACCAGATGGTCGCCTTGTGTACGTGCATGTTTCGGGAGCTTTTTTCATGCCGAGGGCCCGCGCGCAGCCCTTTCGCACACCAGTTCCCCGACGCAGCACCTGCGCCAACGGACCACACGCGAAAGGAGCTGCACATCATGGCAGACAACGCACAGATCGCCAAAGACGTACTCGCTGCAGTCGGCGGCAAGGAAAACGTCACCAACCTCATCCACTGCGTCACCAGGCTGCGCTTCAGCCTCAAGGACGAGTCCATTCCCGACGTGGACGCGATCAAAAAGATCCCGGGCGTCATCGGCGCCCAGTGGAGCGGCGGCCAGTTCCAGGTGATCATCGGCCAGAACGTGACCAAGGTCTACGACGAGACGCTCAAGCTCGGCATAGGCGGCGGTGGCGCCATCGACGTGGACGAAGGCGACGCCAAGAAGTTCGAGTGGACGCCCGCCAACATCGGCAACGCCATCCTCAACTACCTCTCCAAGACCATGGTCGCCCTGCTCCCCATCATGATGGGCGGCGCGTTCTTCCGCGTGATCGCGACCGTCATGGGCCCGCTGATGTTCAACGTGTGGGCCGAGGATAGCCAGATCTACCAGCTCTTCTACACCTGGATGTACAATGCGGCGTTCTACTTCATGCCCGTGTACCTCGGTTACTCCGCAGCCGTGCAGCTGAACTGCTCCAAGATGCTCGGCATGTTCATGGGCGGCATCTTGATCTGCCCCGACCTGGTGGCGCTCGCCCAGACGGGCGAAGTCACGAGCATGAGCGTCATGGGCATCCCCGCTCCTGTGGCCAACTACGCACAGACAGTCTTGCCCATCATCCTGTGCATGCCCGTGCTCGCGCAGGTCGAGAAGCTGATGAAAAAGATCGTGCCCGACATGCTGTCCACCGTGTTCGTGCCTTTCCTCACCATGCTCGTCATGGTGCCCGTGGCGTACTGCGCGCTCGCACCCATCGGCAACTGGATGGGCGACCTCGTAGGCAATGCGCTCTTCTCGTTTGGTGAGTTCGGCGGCTTCTTCGCCGTGGCCATCATCGGCGCCCTGTGGAGCTTCCTCGTCATGACCGGCATGCATCAGGTGCTTATCGTGCTGGCCATCACCCAGATCATGTCCGGTGTCCCCGACGGCGCCGTGATGGTGGGCGGCAGCATCGCCCAGTGGGCCACGTGGGGCATGGCGTTCGGCGCGTTCCTCAAGCTGCAGGAGAAGAACGAGAAGATGGCCCAGCTTGGCTTTGCCCTCTCCGGCATCATCGGCGGCGTGACCGAACCCGAGATCTACGGCACGGGCTTCAAGTACATGCGCCCGTTGGCTGGCATGGTTGCGGGCGGCTTCGTGGGCGGAGCGCTTGCGGGCATCTTCGGCGTGAAGGTGTACATGATGGGCGCCACCAACGTCCTGGGCGTGCTGGGCTATGTCGACACCATGGGCGACAACCCCAACAGCTTCATGATGGGCTGCATCGCGAGCGTCGTGGCCTTCGTGGTCTCTGCGGCCGTGGTCTTCTTCTTTGGCTTCACCAAAGAGCAGCTGGCAGAGGACCGTGCGGCCGCCGAAGCAGCCAAGGCCGCCAAGGCCGCCTAAATCTCCCAGCCTTCCCTTCCTTTGGGCGATGGCGTATGGCACGTCGTCGCCCTCTTCTCGTACAGTGAGAGCGACAAACGCTCTCTGACCGAAAGGACGACAGCCCATGAAGCAGCTCCTCATCCGCGCCGACGACATCGGCTACAGCTACGCCGTGAACCTCGGCATCGCGCGTGCCGTGAACGAAGGCCTGGTACGCAGTACCGGCCTGATGCCCAACATGCCCGAGGCCGAGCGCGGCTGGAGCTGGGTGCGTGACGCCGGCATCGCCATCGGCCAGCACACCAACCTGTGCTTGGGCACGCCCTGCGCCGACCCCGCGCTCATCCCCAGCCTGTTGGACGAGAACGGCCAGTTCCACAGTTCACGCACGTACCGCGCCGCCTACAAGGAGGGACGCGAGATCGCCGCGTACGACGAGCTCGTGATCGAGATCGAGGCCCAGCTCACGCGCTTCCGCGAGATCGTCGGCCATGACCCGGACTATTTCGAGGCCCACGCCGTGATGAGCAAGAACCTCAACCAGGCCATCCATGACGTGGCGGAAAAGCACGGCCTCAAGGAGCAGGTCGCGAGCTTCGACGCGTCGAGGATCGTGCGCTGCGGAAGCACCGACGTGCACATGGCGATCGAGGATGTGCTGCCACCCGAGCAGTACGACCCCGCAGCCTTCGTCCGCCGCACGGTGGAAGGCATGGCCGACGGCGAGACCTACGTGCTCGTCTTCCACCCCGGCTACCTGGACGCGTTCATCCTGGCCAACTCCAGCCTCACGGTCAACCGCACCAAAGAGGTGGACGCGCTCATCGACCCAGCACTGCGTACGTGGCTGGAAGAGCAGCCTGACCTGCGGCTCGTTGACTACCGCGACCTGTGATGCCGATGTGATTCGAGGGCGGGACCCAAACGGCGTCCCGCCCTCACGCCGCGAGGGAGGCGAGCGATGCGAGCCGTGCGCAAGATCAACAACAACGCCGCCGTATGCGTGGACGGCAAGGGCCGCGAACTCGTCGCCCTTGGGCGCGGCATCGGCTTTGGACAGCTGCCGCGCGAGGTGGCTTTGGCCGACATCACGCGCACCTTCTATCGCGTGGACGCCAAATACCTGGACCTCATTGGCGAGATGCCCGAGGACGTGCTGGAGTTTGCCGGGCAGCTCGCCGACCTCGCGCGCGCCACGCTCTCCTACGAGCTCTCCCCCAACCTGCCCATCACTTTGGCCGACCACATCGCCTTCATGGTGGAGCGCGCCCGCACGCACATGGTGGTGCAGATGCCGCTGGCCTACGAGGTGCAGCAGTCGCATCCGACGGAGTACAAGCTCGGCGAGCTGGCGGTGAAGGGCGCGCGCAAGACCTTTGGCCTGCGCTTTGACCGACACGAGGCCGTGGGCATCGCCCTATCCATCGTGAACTCTGCAGTTGCGCTCAGCGAGCGAACGGCCCAACGCGAAGCCGAGGCGGCCTTCCTCATCGAGGGCATCACGCAGCTGGTGGAGCAGGAGATGGGGATCACGGTGAATCGGAACTCGTTTGATTACGCGCGCTTCGCCACGCACGTGCAATACCTCATCGACCGCGTGATGGCGGGCGAGCCCATCGCCACGCAGAACTCTGGGCTCTACGAAGAGATCGCCCGGGCCCACCCGCGGGCGGCAGCCTGCGCAGCCAAAGCCGCA
>CACXFF010000083.1 GCA_902766805.1 uncultured Coriobacteriaceae bacterium
CCGCGACCGAGGCGGATGCTGCGCTTGCGAGCACGCGCATGCGCCATATTGCCAACATCCCGTCGCTTGACGAGTCGGTCGACCCGTTCGTCGAGAAGCAGAGCGCCGAGCCCGAAGTCTCAGGCGTGGCGGCACATGCCGCGCAGCCGGCGGACGAGGCGCCGGTGACGCAGGGAGCCGTCGGCATGGTGGCTGCCACTCCCGAGCCCGAAGGCGCCAAGAAGCGCTCTGGCAAGACGGGCCTGCTGATCGCGGGCATCGTCTTGGGCGTGTTGGCGGTCATCTACCTGGCGGGTGGGCTCTTCTTCTCGCGCTTCTTCTATCCGCGCACCACCCTCAACGGGCGCGATGTGTCGCTCTCCTCCTGCTTGCAGGTGGGCGACGACATCCTCAAGCAGACCGAAGACTACGCGATCCACGTCACGGGCGACAACATGGACCTCACAGTGCGCGCCGCCGACATCGGCGTGGCCACCGACGCGCAGTCGTTGGCCAACGGCGTGATGGAGAAGCAGAACCCCTGGGTCTGGCCCGTCGAGCTGTTCAAGACGCACGAGCTGACCTTCGAGCCGGGCGCGACCTTTGATCCCGACAAGCTCGCCTCCGTGGTCACGGCGGCGGTGCAGTCGGTCAATGCCAACATCACGCCCTCGCAGAACGCCTACGTCGCCTTCAACCCCACGTCTGGGCTCTTCGAGATCCAGAAGGAGGTCTATGGCTCCACGCTGCTGCCCGAGCAGGTGACCGAGGCCTGCGGCAAGGCCATTACCGACCTCACGCCCACGCTTGAGCTCGACAAATCGTTCTTGGAGCGCCCGGCGGTCCTGTCCGACGACCCGCGTCTCGCGCAGCAGATGGACGCGTGCAACACCATCATCGGCGCCAACATCGACCTCAAGATGAAGGACACCGTCGTATACACCCTCCATGGCGTGGATTTCGCCACGTGGGTCTATCCCTCGGCGGAGGACTTTGGCGTGACCTTCGACGACGAGCAGTTCCGCGAGTGGGTGGGCAGGGAGTTCAGCTCCAAATACGACACGCTTGACTCCACGCGCACCTACACGCGCCCCGACGGCAAGCTCGTCACCGTTTCTGGCGGCACCTACGGCTGGGTCGTGGACTCCGCCGAGCTCGCCGAACAGCTGCTCGCCCGCGTGAAGGCTGGCTCCAAGGAGCCGATGGACGTGCCCACCAAACAGCAGGCGGATGTCTACGCCACGGATGGCGGGCGCGACTGGCGCATCGACTGGGTCGACGTGGACCTCACCGAGCAGTACGCGCGTTACTACAACGCAGACGCCGTGCTCATGTGGGAGACCGACGTCGTCACGGGCAACACCACCTTGGGCCACGGCACCCCCGTGGGCGTCTACTACATCCATGACAAGGAGCGCAACACCGTGCTGGTGAGCGCCGACATCGATCCCAAGACGGGCAAGCCCGAGTACGAGAGCCCCGTGTCGTACTGGATGCCGTTCAAGACCGGCAACTGGGGCCTGCACGACGCGTCTTGGCGTGGCAGCTTCGGCGGCAACATCTACACCTACAACGGCAGCCACGGCTGCGTGAACCTGCCGGTGAGCAAGGCCGCCGAGCTCTGGGACCTCGTCAGCATCGGCACCGTGGTCGTGGTGCACGACTAGCCCATGTCCGTCATCCGCGCCACATCCCTGGACGACCCCAGGCTCGACCTGTTCTGTCGCTTGACCGAGCGTCAGCTGCGCAACGCGCTCGAGCCTGAGAAGGGCATCTACATAGCCGAGTCGCTCAAGGTCATCCGCTTGGCGGTGGCGGTGGGCGCCGAGCCCTTGGCCTTGCTCATGGAGGACAAGTGGCTCGCGCGCCTGGACGACGTGCTGCCCCTCTTGGACGACAGCGTGCCGGTCTACGTGCTGCCCCACGAGCAGATTGAGCACATCACGGGCTACAACGTCACGCGCGGCGCCCTCATGGCCTGCCGCAGGCCCGCTCTGGCTCAGGCACACGAGGTGATCGCGGGTGCCCGACGCGTGGCCGTGCTCGAAGACGTCTGCGATCCCACCAATGTGGGCGCGGCCTTCCGTTCGGCGGCAGCCCTAGGCGTGGACGCCCTGCTGCTCACGCCCGCGACGGCCGACCCGCTCGTGAGGCGCGCCCTGCGCGTGAGCATGGGCACGGTGCTACAAGTGCCGTGGGCTCGCACGCCTGCACCATGGCCTTCTGCTGGCCTAGAGCTGCTGCGGGCGCAGGGATTCACGACGGCTGCCCTGGCCCTGTCCGACGATGCGGTCACGATTGATGACCCGCGCCTGCGCGAGGCGGACAAACTCGCGTTGTTCCTCGGCACGGAAGGCGACGGCTTGGCCCGCGAAACCATTACGGGCTGTGACTTCGTGGCCACGATCCCCATGATGCGCGGGGTGGACTCGCTCAACGTCGCCGCCGCGAGCGCGGTGGCCTTCTGGGAGCTCTGCCGCTAGCCCCGTGCGCCGTACGTCGTGCCGCTCGCCCGCGGCAAGGCTTCATTAGTGCAAAGTCGTGGGGCCATGATTTACAAAATGCCTGTTGGCACGCGGGAAGCGCGCGACGACATTGCACTAATGCGTCGGGCCGCTTGCTGCTCGTGCGCTCAGCTGGCAGATGGTAGCGTGCAGCCCGGCATGACACCGCGCAACGTCGCTCGCGGGAGCCAACCTAACGCCCATATGGTGCCTTCCCTGTGTGCTTGTGGCCGGCGTGAGCTCACGGGCACCGGCAAGGGGTATGCTATGGGCTTGTATGTTTCGCTACGAATCACAAGGAGCATCCCATGTCCAACGAAGGCAAGAAGGTCAAGGTCCACTACACGGGC
>CACXFF010000084.1 GCA_902766805.1 uncultured Coriobacteriaceae bacterium
CCGCGCGGGGCGGCCCGACGACGGGCTGCGCAAGGGCCATTGTTTCGCTTGCGCAAACAGCTGGCGGCGCACGCGGCCGAGGGAGTACAGTACCTACAACCGAATAGGTTTATAGGCTTCACCAAACCGTTGACGCGGAAGAGTAGCTGCGCAGGCGCGCGCACAGAGAGCCGGGGGCGCTGAGATCCCGGACGCAAGCGAGCGCAGCGAATGGGCCGCCGAGGGCGCACCGAAACGCGGGGGACCGCCAGTAGGCTGCGACGTGAGCGCACGTCACGCGCACGGGATGTGCAGGCATCCCATGAGGGCACGGCACGACGCCGTGAACCAAGGTGGCACCGCGGGCTTCGCGCTCGTCCTTGGCATAGTCAGGCAGGGACGGGCGCTTTTGTGTGCCCGGACGGAGCGGCGCGGGAGCGTCGTGGAAGGAGAGCCACCATGATCAAGGAAGCCATCGACAAGATCGTCTGCAAGGAAGACCTGAGCTACGACGAGGCCTATGCCGTCATGACCGAAATCATGAGCGGCGAGACCTCCCCGACCCAGAACGCCGCCTTCCTCGCGGCGCTTTCCACCAAATCTACCCGCGCCGAGACCATCGACGAGATTTCGGGTTGCGCGGCAGCCATGCGCGAGAAGGCCACGCCGGTCGACGCCGGCGCCCTGGAGCTGCTCGAGATCGTGGGCACGGGCGGCGATCGCGCCAACACCTTCAACATTTCCACCACCGCAGCGCTGCTGTGCGCGTCGGCCGGCGCGCGTGTGGCCAAGCACGGCAACCGCGCGGCCAGCTCGCTGTGCGGCACGGCCGACTGCCTCGAGGCGTTGGGCGTGAACTTGGACCAGGACCCCGCACGCGCTCGGCGACTGCTCGACGAGGTGGGCATGTGCTTCCTCTTTGCCCAGAAGTACCACCCTGCGATGAAGTACGTGGGCGCGATCCGGCGTGAGCTGGGCTTCCGCACGGTGTTCAACATCTTGGGCCCGCTCACCAATCCTGCGCGCCCGAGCTTCTACCTGCTGGGCGTGTACGACGAGTACCTGGCCGAACCGGTGGCCAAGGTCCTCTCGTCGCTCGGCGTCCGTCGCGCGCTGGTCGTGTACGGCCAGGATCGCATGGACGAGGTCTCCCTCTCCGCGCCGACCACGGTCTGCGAGCTCAAGGAAGGCTACTATCGCAGCTTCGTCATCACGCCCGAACAGTTCGGCTTCGAGCGCTGTGCCAAGGAGGACCTGTTGGGCGGTACGCCCGAGCAGAACGCGGCGACCGTGCGCGCCATCCTCGCGGGCGCTGAGCGTGGCCCCAAACGCGACGCCGCGCTGCTCAACGCCGGCTGCGCGCTCTACGTGGCGGGCCTCGCGCCCGACATCGCCGCAGGCATCGAGCTTGCGCGCGTCCAGATCGACGGCGGCGGCGCCTTGCGGGTGCTCGACGCCTTCGTGGCCGCGAGCAACGCCTAGCCGCCCGGCGTGCGTTGGCCGACGCGCCCAACGGGCCTCGCGCCCAGCGGACCGACGCGCCCGCCGTGCGTTGGCCGACGCGCCCAATCCACGTACCCGCCCGACCACCCAAGGAGTCCGGACATGACCAACATCCTCGCCCGCATCGCCCAACACAACCGCGAGCTCGTCGCCCAAGCGCAGGCCGTGCGTCCTTTGGCAGACCTCGCCGCCCAAGCCCGTGAGCAGGCGCAAGAGGAGCTCTCGCTGCACGGGCGTCATGCCTATCCCTTCCTGCACGCCCTGTCTGTCCCGCCTATGGGCTTCATCTGCGAATGCAAGTGCGCAAGCCCCTCCAAAGGCGTCATCGCGCCCGTCTACGACCCGGTCGCCATCGCGCGGGACTACGAGCAGGCGGGTGCCGTGGCCGTGTCGGTGCTCACCGAGCCGCTCTGGTTTCACGGTAGCTTGGAGCACCTCGCGGCCGTATCGCGCGCCGTGGACATCCCGACCCTGCGCAAGGATTTCATCGTGGACCCCTACCAGCTCTACGAGGCCAAGCTCGCGGGCGCGGCGGCCGTGCTGCTCATCTGCTCCATCCTGGACGATGACGAGCTTCCCATGCTCATCGCGTTGGCCGAGGAGCTGGGCATGGACGCGCTGGTGGAGGCCTACGAGCCCGACGAGGTCCCGCGTGCGTACCAGGCGGGCGCCCGTATCATCGGCGTGAACAACCGCGACCTGCGGAGCTTCTCCGTTGACTTTGGCCGTAGCATAAGTCTGCGCGCGCAGGTTGGCCCCGAGCGCATCTTCGTGAGCGAGTCGGGCGTGGAGACAGCCGAGGACGTGGCCCTCCTCAACCAAGCGCAGGTAGACGCAGTGCTTGTGGGCGAGACCCTCATGCGCGCGCCGAACAAGCAAACCGCCCTCAACGAGCTGACGAGGTTGATCTAGCATGCCCCATGCGCTCTTTTCTTGGCAGGAAGATGCCCTCACCTTCCTGTACAACGACGACGGCCCCACCCGCATCAAGTGTTGCGGGATGTTCCGGCCGCAAGACATCGACGCGGTGAACGAGGCCCTGCCCGACATGGTGGGCTTCGTGGTGAACGTGCCGCGTTCGCACCGTTCGCTCACGCCGCGACAGGTGAAGGACCTCGCGCAGCGCGTGGACGACGACATCTTCGAGGTGGGGGTCTTCGTCGACGAGCCGCCTGCGACGATCTCCGCCTTGGCCGACGCCGGTGCCATCTCCATCGCCCAGCTGCACGGCCATGAGGACGCCGACTACATCGCCGAGCTGCGCAAGCTCACGCGCATTGGCATCATCCAAGCCTTCCAGGTGCACGGTGCGGCCGACGTGGAAGCTGCGCAGGAAAGCGTGGCTGAGATGGTGCTGCTCGACGCGGGACAGGGTTCGGGCGAGCGCTTCGACTGGAGCCTGCTGCGCGGCTTTGGCCGGCCCTACATCCTGGCCGGCGGCCTCACGCCCGCCAACGTCGCCGACGCCATCGCGCGCCTGCACCCGTGGGGCGTGGACCTTTCCAGCGGGCTGGAGACCGACAAGCTCAAGGACCCCGCCCAGATCCAGGCCGCCGTCGCGGCTGTGAAGGGAGCATGACGCATGGCCAATTCCCCGACGTCCCGCGGCCGCTTCGGTGAGCACGGCGGACAGTACATCCCCGAGATCCTCATGAACGCTGTGATCGAGCTCGAGGAAGCTTACAACCACTACAAGGACGACCCGGCGTTCCGTGCCGAGCTGTCCGACCTGTTCAACAACTACGCCGGCCGCCCTTCGCTGCTCTATCACGCGGCCAACATGAGCGCGGACCTGGGCGGCGCGCAGGTCTACCTCAAGCGCGAGGACCTCAACCACACCGGCGCGCACAAGATCAACAACGTGCTCGGCCAGGCGCTCCTTGCCCGCAAGATGGGCAAGACCCGCCTCATCGCCGAGACGGGCGCCGGCCAGCACGGCGTGGCCACGGCCACCGCGGCCGCGCTCTTTGGCATGGAGTGCGTGGTGTACATGGGGCGCGAGGACATGGAGCGCCAGGCGCTCAACGTGTATCGCATGCGCCTGTTGGGCGCCGAGGTACGCGGCGTGGACACCGGCACCGCCACGCTCAAAGACGCCGTGTCGGAGACCTTCCGCGAGTGGACGAAGCGCATCGACGACACGCACTATTGCTTGGGGTCGGTCATGGGGCCGCACCCGTTCCCCACCATGGTGCGCGACTTCCAGGCCGTCATATCGGAGGAGAGCCGCCGGCAGGTGCTCGAGGCCTGTGGCAAGCTGCCCGATGCGGTGCTCGCCTGCGTGGGTGGCGGCTCCAATGCCATCGGCAGCTTCTACCACTACATCGACGACGAGGGCGTACGGCTCATCGGCTGCGAGGCGGCGGGCCGCGGCATCGATACCTGGGAGACGGCGGCGACCATCTCCACGGGCAAGCTGGGCATCTTCCACGGCATGAAGAGCTACTTCTGCCAGGACGAATACGGTCAGATCGCGCCCGTGTACAGCATCTCGGCGGGCCTGGACTATCCGGGCGTGGGACCCGAGCACGCATGGCTGCACGACACGGGGCGCGCCGAGTACGTGGCCGTGACCGACGACGAGGCCGTGGACGCGTTCGAGTACCTGTCGCGTATCGAGGGTGTGATCCCCGCGATTGAGAGCTCGCATGCGGTGGCGCATGCCATCAAGCTCGCGCCCACGATGACGCCTGAGCAGGTGATCGTGGTCACGCTTTCGGGTCGAGGCGACAAAGACGTGGCGGCCATCGCGCGCTACCGCGGCCACGACCTGCACGAATAGGAGGCACCCATGTCCTGCATCGCTTCGGCTTTTGCCCACGGCAAGGCCTTCATCCCGTTCATCACCGCCGGTGACCCCACGCTCGACGTCACCGAGCAGCTCGTGTACGCCATGGCCGAGGAGGGCGCGAGCCTCATCGAGCTGGGCGTGCCCTTCTCCGACCCCATGGCCGAAGGTCCGGTCATCCAGGACGCCAACATCCGCGCCCTGCGGCATCACGTGACCACCGATGACGTGTTCGCGCTGGTAGAGCGCGTGCGCGCGCGGGGTTGCGACGTGCCGCTCGTGATCATGACCTACGCCAACGTCGTGTACTCCTACGGCATCGATCGCTTCGCCGCGCGGCAGGCCGAGCTGGGGATGGGCGGCGTGATCCTGCCCGACGTGCCGTTTGAAGAGCGGGCGGAGTTCGCTGGGGCGTTCTCGGCGCACGGGCTGGACCTCGTGCCGCTCGTGGCGCCCACGAGCGCGTCGCGCGTCGCGCAGATCGCGCGTGAGGCGACGGGCTTCGTGTACATCGTGAGCAGCCTGGGCGTGACGGGCGAACGCGCGCAGATCGGCACCGACGTCGCCAGCATCGTGCAGCAGGTGAAAGAGGCCAATCCGGACATACCTGCGGCCGTAGGCTTCGGCATCTCCACGCCCGAGCAGGCGGCTGACATGGCGCGCGTGTCGGACGGTGCGATCGTGGGTTCGTCCATCGTGCGCATGATCGGCGAGCATGGCGAGGACTGCGTGGAGCCCGTGCGCGCCTACGTGCGCTCGTTGGTCGCCGCCGTCCGCAGCGCGTAAGGCCGGGTGGGGCCGGCGTTGCGGTCCGGTGTCCCGCGCTGGTTGGCTCGGTGGTGCTGGCCTTTGGCCTGCGCGAATGCCACGTGGCGCCCGGAGGCATCCCCCTGCGCGTCGCCCTCGGCAGCGGCGGCATGCTCGCCTTCCTGCTCCTGTCCCTCGTCTTCCTCCTCTAGATGGCACAGCTCTCCCTGTGACGGGCCTGCCATCCAAGTGCAGGTTGAGGGTGGCAGGCCTGCCTTAGGACTGTGCCAGAACTGTGCCAAATCGGGTCAGAGGTCTTGGTTCAGGGTGTAGACGTCCTCGATGCTGCGTTCGGTAATGCGCAGCAGCTCCCGCTCGGCGGCGCTGCCTTCGGCTTCGATCGCGCGGCGGAACTGCGTCTCGTAGAGCTCGCGGTACACGCCGTTGGCCGCCAGCAGC
>CACXFF010000085.1 GCA_902766805.1 uncultured Coriobacteriaceae bacterium
GATGGAGCTGGACCCGCCAGGACCTCCCATGGTAGTGCCGATAGCGGACGCGAGCGAATAGCGCGAACCGCCGGTCGGGACGAGCCGATAGAACGCGTGGTCAGGGAGGTCAATCGGGGTTTCGTGTAGCACGAATCCTTGGGACTTGTAGCGTTTGGCCTTGTGGGGAACGCGAATGTGAACCTTGCCGCCGGACTCGAAACCACGGATGAAGGTTAGCACCTCGCCAGGGAGGTCGTGTGGATTGCACGGTGAAATCGAGTGCTTTTCGCACGGAACTAGCGCGAACTCTTTGCCGATTCTTGCCTTGCGGATAGCGCGCAAGGCAGAGGCGCCCGTAAGGATTACCTCACGCGTTGGCTCTGATTCTCGTAAAAACATAGCCCTCCCCAACCTTTGACGTGCGTGGCCATCGTCACGCCCTTGCGATCCAACTCAAGAGGCAGAGTACGTAAGTCCGATTGTGGCGGCGAGTCTTTTGGGGCGTCTTTTCCCATGCATCCAAGCGATTTCCCCCCACTTTCCAAGCGTTTGGCATAAGCAGCCTGATAGGCGGCCTGTACAAAAGGGCGACATAATTTTTCGTATCGTTATTTGTTTGCCATAACGGGGCTGCGACCACCCCAACCACAATTCCTTCACGAAGCGAGTGTGCCGCGTTTTGATCCGGAACATGTCTTTTCTCGTTCTCTAGACCAAGAGAGTGGCGGTGCGGAAGATGGTGTATAGCGCTTCCCGGGGTAGGGAGCTGGTGCGGAAAGCACGGTTTTAAAGATTGCGTACCACGCCAACGGTGCGGAAAGCGTGATTCCGCATGTTACGTACCAGATGGATGGTACGGAAAGCGTGATTCTGCGGGTTGCGTACCAGGCGGCTGGTACGGAAAGCTGCTTTTCGCACTTGCCGTACAGCGCTACTGGTACGGAAAGCGGCTTTTCGCATGTTGCGTACCAGGACAGCGGTACGGAAAGCGCGGTTTTAAAGGTTGCGTACCAGGCGGCTGGTACGGAAAGCGGCTTTTCGCATGTTGCGTACCAGGCGGCTGGTACGGAAAGCGCGATTCTGCGTGTTGCGTACCAGGACAGCGGTACGGCAAGCGCGGTTTTAATGGTTGCGTACCAGCACGGCGCGGACGAGCGTGGGCGTGGACGCGGGCGCGAGACGGGCGCAATTGGGCGCGCCAGCGTAGAAGGGCGCGCCAGCGTAGAAGGGCGCGCCACCGGCAGTCGATGACGCACCCGACAACAGAAAGGCCGATCGGACTCGATAGAGAAAGGCGCCGCACGGCGGATAAGTCCGTGCGGCGCCTGGCGATTCTTGTCTGCGTCAGCAGTGCTTGCGAGCCCAGCGCGCAGTCCTTACATTCCCATCACGCCGTAGACTCTCGCGCCCCCGACGCGTCCTTACGTGCCCATCGCGCCGTACATGCCAAACATCGGCAGGTACACCGCCAGCAGGACCAGCACCGCGAACACCGCGAGGAAGACGATGATCGCCGGCTCCAGGAGCGCGAGCGCGTTGTTCGTCGCGGTCTCCACCTCGTTGTCGTAGTAGTCCGACACGACGTCGAGCGTGTGCTCCAGCTGACCGGTCTGCTCACCGACGTTGGTCATCTCACACACCAGGTCGGGGAAGGCCTCCGTGTTGCGCAGGCACGTGTAGAGCGTCTTGCCCGACTCCAGGTCGGGGATGCACTCTGCCAGACGGTGCCCCATCCAGTAGTTCGTGAGCACGCGGCTCGTGACCTCGGTCGCCTGGATGACCGGCAGGCCGGCCGAGATCATGGTGGACATGGTGCTCGCGAACTGCGCCGCGTTGCTCATGCGGTTGATCTTGCGGATGATCTGCGGCCACCTGGGCACCTCCGACACGCCCAGACGGCTCCACGCGAGGTGGAACTGCTCGTTCTTCAGCGCGAAATGGAAGCCGATGAAGATGAGCACGATCACGGCGGCGATAACCCACCAGAACTTCGTGAGGAAGTCGCTCATGCCGATGAGGATCTGCGTGGGCAGAGGCAGCTCCTGACCCATGCCCTCAAAGGTGGCCTTGAAGGTCGGCACGGCGAAGATCATGATGACCGCCACGACGATCACGGCGACGACGACCACGAAGCTCGGGTACATGAGCGCGCTTTTCGTCTTGTCTTTGGTGCTCGACGACTTCTCGTAATACTTGCTCAGACGCCGGAACGCCGAGTCCAAGCCACCGGACGCCTCGCCTGCGCGGATGGTCTCGATGAAGGTGGTGGGCAGGTTGGGGCCATTCTTGGCGAAGCTGTCTGCCAAGGGATAGCCTGCAGCCACCTCGTCGGCCACCTTGTCGAGGATTTCCTTGAGCGTCTTGTCCTCGCACTGCGCAGCCACCAGCTCCATCGTGCGCACGATGGGCATGCCCGCCTCCAGGATGATGGCGAACTGGTTGCACAGGATGGCAAGGGCCTTTTCCTTGGTCTTCCTGCCGCCCAAGCTGAGGTTGATGTCATGCGCGGTGTCACCTGTCTCGCGGATGGAGGTGACGATCAGGCCTTCGGTGCGGAGGCGATCGACGGCCTCGTCGCGGGTATTGGCCTCGAGCAGGCCTTCGACGACTGTGCCGCCCGACGAACGTGCTTTGTAGCTATAGGCATTCATGTAGCTTGGTCCTCTTGGTTCTTGTCCCTACGTGGTGGACGCCCCCGCGCGCGGCGCTAGAAGCGGCTCCTCTTGACGGTGCCCATGTTGTCCCGCACGCCGAGCATCCTCTGGCTGACGCCACCGCCCAGGAGCTTGCGCGCGTACTCGGGATCGTGCGCCGCAGAGATGGCGACCTCGCGATCGATATCCTTGGCCCGCACCATCTCGGCGAGGCGGTTGTCCATCGTGATGGAGCCCAGATCGCGCGTGGTGGCCAAGGTGTTCTCAATCTGCGGGGTCTTGCCCTCGCGGATGAGGCTGCGAATGGCCGGGTTCACAATCATGACCTCGCAGGCCACCACGCGGCCCTTGCCGTCGGCACGCGGCAGCAGCTGCTGCGAGACCACGGCCATGAGCGTCATGGAGAGCTGCAGGCGGATCTGACGCTGGCGCCCCTCCGGGAAGACGTCCACGAGACGGTCGACCGACTCGGCCGCGCTTTTGGTGTGCAAGGTGCCAAAGACCAAGTGGCCCGTCTCGGCCGCGGTGAGCGCGGTCTCGATCGTGTCCAGGTCACGCATCTCGCCGACCAGGATCACGTCGGGATCCTGACGCAGCGACGCACGCAGGCCCGACGCGAAGCTCTGGGTGTCCTTGCCAATCTCGCGCTGGTCGATGGAGCACAGGTCCGGCGTGTAGACGTATTCGATGGGGTCTTCGAGCGTGATGATGTGGTCGTGACGCGTGTGGTTGATCTTGTCCACGATGGAGGCGAGCGTGGTGGACTTGCCCGAGCCGGTCTCTCCCGTGACGAGCACGATGCCGCGCTGGTACGTGGGGAACTTGAACATGACCTCCGGCAGGCCGAGGTTCTCCATCTCGGGGATCCTGCTGGACAGCAAGCGCAGCGCCAGGCAGCAGCAGCCGTCGGCCATGAAGATGTTCAGACGGCAGCGCGTGCCGTTGGAGTAGGTGTGGGCCAAGTCGACCTCGCCCACGGCCAAAAGCTGCTCGAAGAGCTCTTTGGTGCCGCAGCCCTCGCGCGCGAGCGCCTCGGTGTCGGGCGGCTCGAGCGGGTACTCGAACGCGTCGGTGAGCGTGCCGTGCACGCGGAAACGCACCGGGACACCAGGCGCGATGTGAATGTCGGAAGTGCCGCGTTCGGCGGCCAAACACACAATGTTGTCGAGCGTCATAGCGATTCCTTTCCACGTGCGGCAGCCCTTTTGGCTCGCCAGGCTTGTCGCATCAGTCTGCGTCGTAGGCCACGCGCAGCAGTTCCTCCACGGTCGAGACGCCGTTGACCACCAGCTCGCGGGCGTTCTTGATGAGCGGCTCGAAGCCCGCCTGCACGATGGCATCCATGAGGTCCGAACGCGACACGCCCAAGTGGATGGCCTGGGCGACCTTGCGGTCCACCATGAGCACCTCGGCCACCACGGTACGGCCCATATAGCCGCTGCCGAAGCACTCGGGGCAGCCACGGCCGTGGAAGAGCTTCATGCCGGCGGCGCGCGCGGTGCTCGGGTTGTAGCCCAGGTCCTCCAGCTCCTCATCGGTCGGGTCGTACTCCTCGCGGCAGTACGGACAGATGCGGCGCATTAGACGCTGCGAGATGATGCCGCGCAGCGCGGTGGACATCATGAACGGCTCCACGCCGATGTCCAGGAGGCGGTCCAGCGTGGAGACGGCGTCGTTGGTGTGCAGGGTGGAAAGCACCGTGTGGCCCGTGACGGCGGCGCGCAGGGCGATGTTGGCCGTCTCGCCGTCGCGGATCTCGCCGACCATCACGATGTCGGGGTCCTGACGCAGGATGGAACGCAGACCGGCCTCGAAGGTCATGCCCACCGCTTCGTTCACCTGCACCTGGTTGACGCCGGCGACGTTGTACTCGACCGGGTCCTCCAGCGTGACGATGTTGACCTCTTCGGTGTTGAGCTTCTCGATCATGGTGAAGAGCGTGGACGACTTGCCCGAACCCGTGGGGCCGACGACCAGCACGATGCCCTGTCCGTTGGTCGCGAGCTCGTGGTACTTCTCCAGGTTGCCGCCGTAGAAGCCCAGGTCTTCGGCCGTGGAGAGCTTCTTCGAACGGTCCAGGAGTCGCATGACGATCTTTTCTCCGTGGACCGTGGGCAGTGTGGAGACACGCAGGTCGACTTCTTTCATGCGGACGCGGACGATGGCACGGCCGTCCTGCGGGATGCGGCGCTCGGTGACGTCCATGCCGCACATGATCTTGACGCGGCTGGTGAGCGAGGCCTGCAGCTCTTTGGGGATCTCGAACTCCTCGTGCAGGATGCCGTCGATACGCATGCGCACCAGAACCTGCGTCTCCATCGGCTCGATGTGGATGTCGGAGGCGCGATCGGTGATGCCACGCTCGATGATGTTGTCGACCAGGCGGATGGAAGGCGCGCTGTTGGCATCCTCTGCGCCCACCTCGCTCGTGCGCATCTGGGCGTTGGACGCCTGCTGCGCAGCCACGTCACGACTCGCCTCTGCCTGCATCTCGCGGATGGCGCGGCGCGCACCCTCGGTGCCATAGAGGGCCGAGATGGCGTGGTCGATGCCCGAACGCGTGGCGATCATGGGGATGACCTGGCGGTGCGAGGCGGTGCGCACCTCCTCCTGGGCGATGAAGTTCAGCGGGTCGCTCATGGCCAGGTACAGCTCGTCGCCGCGCGTGCGCACGGGCACCACGCCGAACTTCTTGGCGAGGTTCTTGGAGACGTACTTGGTCATCTCCGGATCGATGTCCGCGGAGGACAGGTCTACAAAATCGATGCCGAGCTGCATCATCAGAGCATCGATCAGCTGGCGTTCGGTGATGATGCCCTCGGCGATGAGGTACTCGCCCAGACGCATCTTCTTTTCCTTCTGACCCTTCAGGGCAGCCATGAGCTGATCGTTGGTGATGACACCGGCGTCCACGAGCAGGTCGCCAAGGCGGGTGTACTTCATCTCCACTCCTTCGGTCATTCGTCGCACATATATCTTATGTTAGCGCGCGACCGTCGACGCGCCGGGCAGAACCACGTTATTTGGGGTGTACGGCCCCGCAAGCAAAGCCCACGCTCCCATCCGCTGCTCCGCACGGAAACCGCAAAGCTCCCGCACAGGGCCAGCCCATGGCGCGCAGATGGAGAAGTGCGCATGGCGCATTGGGGATGTACACTGGTACAGCGCACCAAACAGATGGAAGGATTGCCATGGCGGAACACGCGACTTCGCAGAGGGAACAGCTGGACTGTCTGGGCATGGACCTCACGACGTTTGCCAACGGACTGCCCGGAGGCTTCTTTGTGTACGAGGCCTATGGCGACGAGCGCATCCTCTTCGCCAACGACCAGATGGCCGACCTATTCGGCTGCGAAAGCGTGGATGAGTTCCTGGACTTCGTGGGCGGGACCTTCCCCAACCTGGTGTACCACAAGGACCGCATGCGCGTGGAGGATTCGGTGTGGTCGCAGATCAACGCGGCGCAAGGGGACGCCTTTGGCCGCGACCATGTGACCTACCGCGTGGTGGCCAAAGACGGCACGCTCCACTACCTGGACGAGTATGGCCGCCTCGTACGCAACAGCAGCGCCGGTGACGTGTTCTTCGTCTTTGTGGCCGACATCACGAGCGCATCGGGCATGTTCGCCGTGCAGGGCAAGGGC
>CACXFF010000086.1 GCA_902766805.1 uncultured Coriobacteriaceae bacterium
AGCGCCCTTTGCCGAGGCTGCCTTCGACTGGATAGTGGCCAGTCAGAGGGGCTGCGCCCCTGGCAGGCAGGCGTCGGCCGAGCGTCCGTGCCGAGCACGCGGGAGACGGCGGGCTCGGGGGGGTGGGAAACCACTCGGAGCTCTTGTCTACGGGCGTCTCGCGCGCGTCCGGGACCCGCCCGACAAGCACTCTTGCCACACCTCGCTCAGCACGGCGCCGATCTCGCGCTCGCGCCGCTGGAGGCTCTCGCGGCAGAGGCGGTACTGCTCTATGAGCCCCAGGCCCCATGAGCCTCGAGACTCCGTCCCGGCCCCACGTCCGTCTCCCTAAGTCGTCGCTAGGCAGACGATGTAGCCCGTCAAGTACCGCGAGCGCGACGCACGGCTCGCAACGCGTGGCCAGATTCGGATACATTGGGCTGGATTGACCTCGGTTCGCCCCCTTCCTCTTGGCTGGAGCGGGCCAGTCTGAGACCATTTCTATCAATTTTCTACCCTTTGGGCGTTTTCTACCCCCGTAGATAGCAAAACAGGTCAGAGGAATAAGCCTCTGACCTGCGGAAATGCATGGAGCCAGTTATCAGACTCGAACTGATGACCCCCGCTTTACGAGTCGCAAATTGTAGGGGGAACGGGGGTGCGCGAGGGCTCGCGCGGGCACGCGGGAATTCTGTGTTTCCGCTGGTAGACAGGCCTGTTTGGGCACCCCTGCCACCACGTGGGCACACGGGGGCACACGCATCGGGAACCCATCTTCGTCGACCATTCGTCGACCAAGTAAGCTGTTTTCGTCGACCAAAGCTGATACGAGGATTGATGAAGATGGCAGAAGAGAAGTACAGCAAGGGCTCGGTCTACCGCCACCACGGCTCGTGGTACGCCCGCGTGAGCCACAGGGACGAGGCCGGCAGGTGGCACAGCAGGTCCAAGGCGCTCCGCGGCGTGCCCTACGACGAGGCGAGGCCCTCCGTGGGCAGGCGCAAGGCGGAGGCGGAGCTGGACGCCTGGCGCGACGGGCTCAACCGCGAGGCGGCGGAGCAAGCCGAGAGGGAGGCGCGCCTCCCCGAGGCGCTCAGGGACTCCCCCGCGCTCTCCGCGGACGCCGCCGACGTGACGGTGACGGACTACCTGGCCCGTCGCGTGGAGGTCGCGCTCGCCAGCGGGAGCATCGAGGCCTCCACGGCCTCGGGCTACATGGGCTCGGTGCGCAGGATCGAGCGCGACCTGGGCACGATGCGCCTGAGCGAGCTCACGCCCGCGGTGGTGCAGGCCTGGATCGACAAGATGGCGCTCGAGGGGCTGGCGCCGCGCACGATCAAGAAGCACCGGCGCCTGCTCAAGGAGGGCTGCGAGGAGGCCTTCCAGCTGGGGCTGCTCAAGCGCAACCCCGTGGCGGTCGTGCGCGGGCCGCGCTCGCGCCCCGACAAGCCCAACCCGCTCTCGGCGGCGTCGCTCTCGGCCGTGAACGCGTGGCTGGGCAGCGCCGACGCGCAGGACCGCTTCGCGCTGGCGTGCGCGGTGGCGCTCTACACCGGCATGCGCCGGGGCGAGGCGTGCGGCCTGCGCTGGTCGGACGTGGACCTCGCGGCCGGCGAGCTGTCGGTGCGCAGGTCCATCAAGCGCGACAACGCTCAGTACTACGTGGGCGACGTGCCCAAGACGGGCGCGAGCTGGCGCACGCTCAAGATGCCCGCGTCGCTGGCCGAGCGCGTCGCCGACAGGCGCGCGTGGGCCGAGGGGCTCGCCGAGGAGCTGGGCGTGGACGACATCGACGACTGGTACGTGCTGGGCGGGCCGGACGGCTACCTGCGCCCGGACATCGTCTCGCGCGACTGGACCTCGCTGGCCCGGGCGCTGCGCCTCAAGGGGACGCGCGGCCGCAGGCCCACCTTCCACGACCTGCGCCACACCTTCGCCAGCCGCCTCATCGCCGCGGGCGTCGACGTGCGCACGGTGGCTGCGCTGCTGGGGCACTCCGACGCCAGCCTGGTGCTGCGCGTGTACGCCGACGCGCTGCCCGAGGCCAAGGCGGCCGCCATGGGGCGCGTGGACGAGGTGATGGGGGCGTAGGGCGGCTGGAGACGGTGCCGCTCGGGGAGATGGCCGATGGGCTCGGCTGGTTGGATTCGCCCGACGCCAACAACATCGCCTCGAGGCTCAGGCGCCTTCGTCGGCCGGGCTCATGGGATCAAGGCGGCGGCAGTCGGAGCGGCTCACTGGCAGGAAAGCGCGGCTGCCGACGAGCGGCTGGCAGGAAAGCGCGGCTGCCGACGAGCTGTGGCAAGAAAGCGCGGCTGCCGACGAGGCGAGTCGTCGTTGCCCGTCGTTTCCTGCCAGAGATGAACGCGCGCGGCAGGATATTCCAGCTGCCGACGAGCGAGTGGCAGGAAGCCGCCATTGTCCTGACAGGGCGGGCATGACGATCCTTGGAATC
>CACXFF010000087.1 GCA_902766805.1 uncultured Coriobacteriaceae bacterium
CCGACCGCGCGCAGCATGCGCTTGACCTGGCGCTTGCGCCCCTCGTGGATCTCCAGCACCACCACGCTCGTCTCTCCCCGCCTGCCCGAGGCGCCAGCCGCCACGGGGGCCGCGATGCTCTCGTCCGCACGCGCGAGGCGCACCCGCGCAGGCGCGCTCGGGCCGTCATCGAGCTCCACGCCCCGTTCCAGCTGCCGCAGCTGCTCGCGCGTGGGCCTGCCTTCCACCAACGCCACGTAGCGCTTCCACACGTGGCGCGAGGGGTGCAGCAGGTCCTGCGCCATCTTGCCGTCGGTCGTGAAGAGCAGCAGGCCAGTGGTGTCGGCGTCGAGTCTCCCCACGGGGAAAAGCCCAGGGTGCTCCTCGGTGGGCACGAGCTCGGCCACGCAGTGCCGCCCGCGCGGGTCGCTCATGGTCGTGAGGTAGCCCGCGGGCTTGTAGAGCATGAGGTAGACGGCTTGGGCCGCGACCTCGACCACGCGCCCGTCCACCGCGACGACGTCACGGACGGGGTCGACCTTCGATCCCAGCTCGCGCACCACAGCGCCGTTCACCGTCACGCGGCCGGCGCTCATCAGGTCCTCGGACTTGCGCCGGCTCGCCACGCCCGCACGCGCCAAGAAGCGCTGCAGGCGCAGGGGCACCATCGCCTCGTCGCTGTCGGGCCAACAGGGCAGCTGATCCAGGCCGCCGCCCATCACGCGTCACCCTCGTCATCCGCATAGACGTCCTCGAGCAGCGCGTCGACCGCATTGGCACCGGCAGCGCTCAGCGTGCGCGACGGCCGTCCGTCCGCGTCCGCGCCCTCGGGCGCAAGGGCCTCGTGGGTGCGCGCCGCCATCGACGCGCCAAAGAAGGGGTTCTCCACGCGCGGCGCAGGCTCGGGCTCCCCACCGTCGTCGGAGAGGTCCAGGGCGAGCTGGTCGTCGTCCACGTCGTCCTCGGACGGCCACGCAGGACGCGCCGAGAGCCGCTCGCGGATGAACTGGCGCGCCTCCTCGTCGGGCGCGAAGTCCTCGAGCGGCGGAAGCTCCTTGAGCGAGGCCAGGCCGAACTTCTCCAGGAAGGCGTTCGTCGTGCCGTAGAGGATGGCCTGGCCGTGAGCTTTGGAACGGCCGAGCTCGCGCACGAGGCCCTTGTCCACCAGCGAGCTGATGACGCCGTCGGAGTTCACGCCGCGGATGCCCCGCACGCCGTCGCGCGTGACCGGCTGGTGGTACGCGATCACCGCGAGCGTCTCGAGCGCGGCCTGCGTGAGCTTGCGCGTATCCCAGGACAGCACGTGGCGCTCCACGACCTCATGGAAGGCGGGGTGCGTGTAGAGGCGCCAGCCGCCCGCGACCTCGCGCAGCTGGATGCCGCGCCCCTGCTCCTCGTACTCGGCCGACAGCTCGGCCAAGGTCGCCGCCACCTCGCCGGGAGCGGCGCCCACGCTGCGTGCCAGGTCCGACGCGCTCACGGGGTCCACGCACACCAGCAGCAGGGCCTCCAGCGCATGCTTGAGCGTCTCGCCGTCCAGGCCGAAGAGCCCCTCGCCCATCTGTTCCATCTGCACTTCTGCACCACCGCCTATACGAAGTCTTGGGCGCCCTCGTCCAGGGCGCTCGCGTCGGCCACGTAGGGCTCGGAGCCCTCCACGTAGGCTATGTCAATCTCGCCGAAGAGCTCCGCCTGCCGCACCTGGATGTTGCCCAGCTTGAAGAGCGTGAGCACCGCCAAGAAGGTCACGACGACGTTTTCCGGGTTGTCCTGGCCGTCGAGGAGCTCGGTGAAGGTGGCCGAGCCCCGCGCGCGCATCACGCGGTCCACGCTGGCCACCGTGAGCGCCACGGGCAGGCGCGCCGGCGCGATGTGCTCCGCCTCGAGCAGGAAGGTCTGTCGGCGCGAATCCAGGTCGGCACAGATGACCGCCAGGCCGCGCAGCGTGATGCCCTCGAGGTAGTCGGGCACGAGCCCCAGGTACTCCGGGTCGGGGCCAGCCGTGCGCGGGTGCATGCGCGCCTCGTTCTCCATGCGCGCGCCCAAGGCCACGGCCGCGTTGCGGAACTGCTTGTAGGCCACCAGGCGCGCCACGAGCACGTCGCGAGCCTCCTCGGCGCTCAGGCCAGCCAGCTCCTCGTCGAGCTCCTCGTCGTCGCCGTGTTCCTCCTCGCGCGGCACGAGGCTCGCCGCCTTCATGTCCAGCAACGTGGACGCCACCAGGATGAAGTCGCTCGCCACGTCCAGGTCCATGTCGCGCATGCGCTCGACCTCGGCGAGGAACTGGTCGGCTATCTCGGCGATGGAGAGCGCGCCGATGTCCACGCGCTGGCGCGTGACGAGCGCCAGCAGCAGGTCGAAGGGCCCCGAGAAGCCCTGCGTCTGCACGCGGTAGCTCGCCATGGCCTAGAGCCCCAAGAGCAGGTCATAGAGCCTGCCGGCCGTGGCGTTCAGGTAGACCCCCAACACGTCGAAGCCCACCAGGCGCGGCAGCAGGTACAGCACGACCAGCAGCACGAATATCGCGTAGGGCTGGAAGCGCAGGTAGGCCGCGCGTGCCTCGCGGGGCAGCAACGGACCGATGACCTTGGAGCCGTCCAGCGGCGGCAGCGGGATGAGGTTGAAGAACATCAGGTTGAGGTTGATGAGCACGTACATCGAGATGACGAAAGCCAGCTCGAAGGGCAGGTTGGCGCCCGAGCGCAGCGCCCCCATGTAGATGCGGAAGAGCACCGCGCCTATCAGCGCCTGCACGAGGTTGGCACCCGGCCCGGCGAGCGCCACGAGCACGGCGTCACGGTCACCCCGGCGCAATCTGCTGTAGTTGACCGGCACCGGTTTGGCAAAGGCGAAGACCGCGCCCATCCCGCTCAGGCTCATGAGCAGGGGCAGTACGATCGAGCCGAAGGGGTCGATGTGCGCCAAGGGGTTGAGCGTGAGCCTGCCCTGCTCTTTGGCCGTGGGATCGCCGCAGCGATACGCCACGTAGCCGTGCGCGAACTCATGGAAGCTCGCCGAGAGGGCTACGAGCAGCACCGGCAGCACGGTCGTGAAGAGCAGCTGCTCCCAAGAACCGCCGAACAGGTTGGACATGGCCGCCTCACTCCTCCTCGAGCTGCATGGACAGGTCCAGCCACTCCTCCTCGAGCTGAGGGATGGAGCGCTGGAGCTCGTTGTACTCCTTCATGCAGCGGTCGAACTCGTCCGCGTTGGCATAGAGGGCCTCGTCGGCCATGAGCTCTATGAGCTCGGCGTGGCGCTTCTGCTTGCGCTTGAGCTCGGCGTCGACCTTCTTCAGGCGGTCGCGCTGCTCTTTGGTCGCACGCAGGCGGGCGTTGCGCGCCTCGGCCTCGGCCCTGCGCTGCTCGCGGGTCTTGACGTTGCGACCGGTGGGCGCCGCCTGAGCCTGTGCCTCGGCCAGCACCTGCGGGTTGCGGCGCACGCGCCCGCCCACGCCTACGCCCGTCGCCTGGGCCTGCGCCTTGGCCGCGGCCTGTGCCTCGGCCTCGGCCTCGGCCGCTCGGGCAGCGAGCTCGTCGCGCTTGTAGAGGTAGTAGTCGTAGTCGCCCTGGTAGACGGTCACGCGCCCGTCACGCACGTCCACCACCTTGTTGGCCACCGCGCGCACGAGGTGCTCGTCGTGGCTGATGAGCACGATCGTGCCCGGGAAGTTCACGAGGGCCTGCTCGAGCACGTCCACCGAGTCGATGTCGAGGTGGTTCGTGGGCTCGTCCAGGCACAGCAGCGGGTCGGGAGCCACGAGCATCTTGGCCAAGGCCAGGCGCGCCTTCTCGCCGCCCGACAGCACGCTCACACGCTTGAGGACGTCGTCGCCGTGGAACAGGAAGGCGCCAAGCAGGCGGCGCTCCTCGCTCGTGGTCCAGCCCGGCGCGACCGAATCCAGCTCGGCCATGACGGTGTTGCCTGCCGTGAGCGTCTCGAGCTGGTGCTGCGCGTAGTAGGCTGCCGCCACGTTCTGGCCGAAGTCCACCTTGCCGCGCGTGGGCGCTTCCACGCCGAGCAGCAGCTTCATGAGGGTGGACTTGCCCGCGCCGTTGGGGCCGACGAGCGCCACGTGGTCGCCACGGTAGAAGGCGCAGTCCACGCCCTCGTAGACGAGGTTGTCGTCGTACGCCTTGGCCACGCCCTCGGCGCTCACGACCATGTCGCCGGTGCGCGGGGGATCCGGGAACGTGAAGCTCACCTTCTTGGAACTCTCGGGCAGCACCACGAGCTCCTGCTGGATGGCCTCGATGCGCGCCACGCGCTCCTGCACCTGTTTGGCCTTCGTCGGCTTGTAGCGGAACTTGTCGACGAAGACCTGCATGTGCGCGATGTCGCGCTCCTGGGCCGCGCGCTTCTTGCGCAGCTGGTCGAGATTGTCCTCGCGCTGCTTGAGGTAGGAGCTGTAGTTGCCCGTGTAGGTGTACACGCGGCGGTTCTCGATGGAGGCGACGTGGCTCACGCAGGCGTCCATGAAGCTGCGGTCGTGGCTCACGATGAGCACGGCGCCCTCGTAGTTGGCCAAGAAGCCCTCGAGCCACTGCACGCTCTCCAGGTCGAGGTGGTTGGTGGGCTCGTCGAGCAGGAGGAGGTCGGGGCGGCGCAGCAGCAGCTTGGACAGCGAGATGCGCATCTTCCAGCCGCCCGAAAAATCGCCCGCGCGCTTGTCCAGGTCGGCCACGGGGAAGCCCAGGCCCGTCAGGATCGCGCGCGCCCGCGCCTCCAGCTCGTAGCCGCCCAGGCGCTCGTAGCGGTCCTGCACGTGGCCGTACTCGGCCAAGAGGCGCTCCAGCTCGGCCTCGTCGTCGCAGGAGGAGATGAGGCCCTCCAGCTCGGCCACGCGCCGCTCGAGCTCCTTGACCTCGCCGGCGCTGTCCACAACCTCCTGCAGGGCCGTCTTGTCGGAGTCGATGTTGAGCTCCTGCTCCAGATAGCCGATGGAGGTGTCACGCATGAGGGTGATCGTGCCCTCGTCGGGCGACTCCAGGCCCATGAGCATGCGCAGCAGCGTGGTCTTGCCCGCGCCGTTGGGGCCGACGAGCGCCCAACGCTCCCCCGCGTTCACCTGGAAGCCCACGTCACCGTAGAGCGTCTGTCCGCCGAACGACTTGGCCAGCTTGTCTATGAGGAGGATCACCTGCGACGTCCCTTTCACATGAAAAAAGCCGTCGGGCACATAACCCGACGGCCTCGCATTTGATGGTGGGCGTTGCTGGATTTGAACCAGCGACCCCATCCGTGTGAAGGATGTGCTCTACCCCTGAGCCAAACGCCCATCGCGTTTCCGCGAAAGAAACTATAGCAGAGCTCCCGCCCGAACGCCAGCCCCATTTAGCTGCAAAAACGAAAAAAGTTTGTCGCAGTCAGGGCGCAGGC
>CACXFF010000088.1 GCA_902766805.1 uncultured Coriobacteriaceae bacterium
ATCGAGCTCGCCCGCATCACCGGCTGCGCGCTGCACATCTGCCACATCTCCACGGCCAAGGGCCTCGAGATGGTCAAGGCCGCCAAGGCCGAGGGGCTGCCCGTGACCTGCGAGGTCACGCCGCACCACCTGTTCCTGTGCGACGAGGACATTACCGACGAGTACAACACCAACCTCAAGATGAACCCGCCGCTGCGCAAGGAGTCCGACGCCGCCGCGCTGCGTGCTGGCATCCTGGACGGCTCCATCGACTGTGTGGTCACCGACCATGCGCCGCACGCCGCCCACGAGAAGGACTGCGAGTGGGAGATCGCCTACTTTGGCACCATCGGCCTGGAGACCTCGCTGCCGCTCATGCTCACGAACATGGTGAGCACGGGTCAGATGAGCTGGAGCCGCCTGGTGGAGGTCATGGCCGTGAACCCGCGCGCCATCCTGCGCTGCGCGCCGGTGCGCATCGAGGCGGGCGGCAAGGCCGACCTCACGCTCATCGACCCGCACGCCCAGGTCGAGGTCACCAAGGACTACTTCGAGTCCAAGTCGAAGAACTCGGCTTTCCTGGGCGCCAAGCTCACCGGCGCTGCTACCGACGTCCTGCTCGACGGTTGGCGCAGCCTGGCTGACGGCGTGGTCCAGAGCCGCTAAAAGACTGTGTCTGGCGCGGGGCGCAGCCTCGGACCGCTGCCTGGGGCGCGGCACCGGGGCGGCGCCCCCGCTTCGTATCGGGCCGCGCTCTGGCGCGGCGCCAAAGAGGGGAGGGTCATGCAAGACGACGTGCGTCCCGCGTTGCACGAGTTCGTGGTCAAGGTCAATGAGCCCGTGGCGCAGGATACCTACCGCCTGCTGATCGAGGCGCCCGAGCTGGCCCGCACGATCGCGGCTGGTCAGTTCATGAACCTGCAGGTACCGGGCGATGCGAGCCACATCCTGCGCATCCCGCTCTCGTTCTCGTGCGCCGACGCGGCTGCGGGCACGGTGGAGCTCGTCTATGCCGTCGTGGGGGAGGGCACCGCCCGCCTCGCGGCGATGGCTCCGGGCCAACGCTCCACGCTCACGGGCCCCTCGGGCACGGGTTGGCGCGTCCCCGAGCAGCCAGGGCGCGTGTTGCTCGTGGCCGGAGGCGTGGGCCTGCCGCCCGTGATCGCCGCCGCCCGAATGCTCGCTGCGGCGGGCGTGGGCTTCGACGCCGTGGTGGGGGCGCGCGACGCCGCCCACCTCTACGAGCGCGGCGTGGACGAGCTGCGAGGCATGGCGCCCGACCAGCTCTGCGACTGCGCACGGCGCGTGCTCGTGACGACCGACGACGGCTCGGCGGGCATCCGGGGCTTCGTGACGCAGGCCGTGGAGCCGCTTTTGGCCGAGCGCACCTACGTGCAGCTGATGGCCTGCGGGCCGGCGCCGATGCTGCGGGGCGTGGCCGAGCTGGCGGATGCAGCGCAGTTGCCCTGCCAGGTGTCGCTCGAGCGGCTCATGGGCTGCGGCTTTGGCGCCTGCAGCTGCTGCAACGTGGAGCTGGCGGCCGGGGGCTATGCCCTGTGCTGCCAGGACGGTCCGGTCTTCGACGCGAAGGAGGTCGTGCTGTGAGCGTGAACATGGCCGTCGACCTGGGCGGCATCGCGATGCGCAACCCCGTGAACACCGCGAGCGGCACCTTTGGCAACGGCGTGCAGTTCGAGGGCTTCTACGACGTGGGCGCCACCTTGGGGGCGATCACCTGCAAGGGCGTGGCGGCGCAGCCCTGGGACGGCAACCCCGCCCCGCGCCTGGCCGAGCTGCCCAGCGCCATCATGAACTCGGTGGGCCTGCAGAATCCCGGCGTGGCCGGCTTCGTGGAGCGCTACGGCGCGTACCTGCAGGGGCTGCGCGAGCGCGGCTGTGCCGTCATCTGCCAGATCGCCGGGCACAGCCTGGAGGAGTACGCGCGCGCCACGGAGCTGTTCGAGGAGCTGGCGCCGTGGGCGAGCGGCTTCGAGGTCAACATCTCCTGCCCCAACATCGCTGCCGGCGGCGCGGCGATGGGGGCCACGCCCGCTGCTGCGGCCGAGGTCATGCGCACGGTGCGCCCGCTCACCAGCCGTCCGGTGCTCGTCAAGATGGCGCCGCATGACGTGGCCGAGATCGGTCGTGCCCTGCAGGCCGAGGGGGCCGACGCGCTTTCCCTCATCAACACGATCCCCGCGATGGCGCTCGACGTGCGCACCCGCAGAAGCCGCCTGGCGCGGCCAACGGCGGGCCTTTCGGGCCCTGCCATCCACGCCATCGCCGTGCGCATGGTGTGGGAGTGCGCACAGGCCGTGGACCTGCCCCTGTGCGGCATCGGCGGCATCGCCAGTTGGGAGGACGCCGCCGAGATGATCCTGGCCGGCGCCACCGCGGTGTCGGTGGGCACCGCCAACCTCACCGACCCGCTCGCGGCAGCCCATGTGGCAGAGGGGCTCGAGCGCTGGGCCGCCGAGCAGGGGGTCGACAGCATCACCGAGCTCGTGGGAGCCGCAGAGCTCTGAGCCAGGTATCCGCTGCGGGCGCGCAGCAGGCGCGCCCGCACACAGACGAAAGGAGCCACAGACATGGCTGACTGGCAGACTTCCGACGCGCGTGATCGCGTCATCGTAGCGCTCGACCTGGAGCACGACGCCGCTTTGGACCTCGCACGCAAGCTGCAGGGCCACGCGGGCTGGATGAAGGTGGGCATGACGCTGTTCTACGAGTGCGGCCCCGCGGTGGTCGCCGAGCTCAAGGAGCTGGGCTTCCGCATCTTCCTCGACCTCAAGTTCCACGACATCCCGCACCAGGTGCGTGGCGCCGCGCGTTCGGCCGCGCTCACAGGCGCCGACCTCATGAGCGTGCACTCCCTGGGAGCAGGCGCCATGCTGGCTGCCGCGCGCAAGGGCGCCGACGAGGCCGCGCAGCTGCGTGGCGCGCCGGTGAGCCTCGTGGGCATCACGGTGCTCACGAGCATGGATCAGGACGCGCTCGCGTCGATTGGCGTGGGCGACGAGGTGGCGGCCGAGGTCGACCGCCTCGCGAGCCTGGCCTACGGCAGCGGTGCCAACGGCGTGGTGTGCTCGCCGCAGGAGGCCGCCCGCCTGCGTGCCCTCCTGGGTCCCGACGCGCTCATCGTGACCCCGGGCGTGCGTCCGGCAGGCGCCGCGCTGGGCGACCAGAGCCGCGTGGCCACCCCGGGCGACGCGATGCGTGCGGGCGCCAGTCACGTGGTGGTCGGCCGTCCCATCACGGCCGCGGCTGACCCTGTGGCCGCCTGTGATGCCATCATTGATGAGATCGCCGAGGCCCTTTCCTAGGAGCACGAGGGTTGTGTCACGGCCCTTCCGCGGCCAAAAATGG
The DNA here is from genome assembly GCA_902766805.1 of uncultured Coriobacteriaceae bacterium. Classification (GTDB taxonomy): domain Bacteria; phylum Actinomycetota; class Coriobacteriia; order Coriobacteriales; family Atopobiaceae; genus CACXFF01. The sequence continues at coordinate 3,346 of CACXFF010000088.1, forward strand.
GCATGTACGTGCATTTTTGGAACATTCTCTGAGATTTTGCTTGCAAAGGGCGTGTCCCTTGGTGAGAATGACTACTGCAAATCAATGCGGCACCTGCCGTACGTCGCCCTCGCGGGCGCTTGATCCAAGTACCACCGATGTTTGGAGGATTTCATGGCTCTTCCCCAGCTGTCCGACGACCAGCGCAAAGAGGCGCTCGCCAAGGCCGCTGCAGCTCGTCACGAGCGCGCTGTTCTGCGTGACAAGCTCAAGAACGGCGAGGTCACCGTCGAGTCCATTCTCAACAGTGACGACCCCATCGCCGCCCGTATGCCCGTGCACTCGCTCATCGAGTCCCTTCCTGGCTACGGCAAGGCCAAGGCTGCCAAGATCATGGAGGACCTGGGCATCTCCTCTTCCCGTCGCGTGAAGGGCCTGGGCGCTCGTCAGCGTGACGCCCTGCTCGAGATCCTCTCGAAGTAGCCGGCATGAGCTTGGAGGAAAAGACGTCCGTTCGTACCCCTAGGCTCTTCGTCGTGTCTGGACCGTCCGGTGTGGGCAAGGGCACGCTGGTCGAGCGTGTGCGTCAGCTGCGTTCCCACATCGGCGTCACGGTCTCCGCAACCACCCGTCCTCCTCGTGTAGGCGAGAAGGACGGTGTTTCTTATCATTTCCTCAGCGACGAGGAGTTCGAACGGCGCGTGGCGGCAGGCGAGTTCGTGGAATGGGCATGGGTGCACGCCCATCGCTACGGGACGCTGCTCTCCGAAGTCGAAGCGGTGCTGGGGCGCGGTGAGAGCGTCATCCTGGAGATTGACGTCCAGGGTGGCCTGAACGTGCGCAAGATTTACCCCGACGCGGTGCTCATCTTCGTGGACGCGCCGTCCGAGGAAGAACTGGAGCGCCGCCTGAGGGGGAGGGGCACCGAGTCCGAGGAGTCCATCGCCCTGCGCCTGCAAAACGCTGCCGAAGAGCGCGAGCTTGCGCGCAGCTATGATGTGCACATGATCAACGACGTACTCGAGGTCGCAACCGACGAGTTGCTCGCGACCCTCGATACTTATGAGAGGTAGACATGTCCGTTACCAGTCCTAGCATCGACACGCTGTTGGAGAAGGCCGAGCACAACCCCTTCCTGCTGTGCTCGATCGCGTCCAAGCGCGCGTGCGACATCAACAACATGATTCGCGGCCAGCACCTGCGCGTCACGAGCATCGAAGAGGTCGACGACATCACGACCATCGTCTCGGGCAAGGACCCCGTGACGATCGCGATGAAGGAGATCTGCGACGACACGCTGGGCTTCGTCGAGGACGAGTTCGATGAGGCCATCAAGGTCGATCCGCTCAACAAGGTGAACCTCGACCTGGTCGAGCGTGCCTAAGCCATGCCGACACGCGTTTGCCTGATCCACTACCACGAGATCGGGCTCAAAGGTAAGAACCGCATCACGTTCGAGCGCCGCCTGAGGGACAACCTCGAGGTGGCGCTTGCGCCGTTTGGCGTCACCCACGTCGGTCGCATCTCGGGACACCTGCTCGCGACCTTCGCCGACGAGTCCCGCGTCGCGGACGCCGCTGGCGCCGCCGCGCGCGTGCCTGGCGTGGCGCGCGTGAGCCAGGCGCTGCGCTGCAACCAAGACGAGGCCGAGTACTGCGCCGCGGCCATCACCGCGCTGGGGGAGGTGCCGTCGTTCGAGACCTTCAAGGTCCACGCGCGCCGCTCCTCCACGAACTACCCGCTGCACACCTTGGACATGAACCGCCTGGTGGGCTCGGCCCTCTGCGAGGCGTTCCCCGACAAGAAGGTCCTCATGCACGGCCCGGACGTCACGGTGGTGGTGCTGGCCACGCAGGGCGACGTGTACGTGTACGCCTCGTCGCAGCGCGGCGTGGGCGGCCTGCCGGTGGGCAGCGCGGGCAAGGTCGTGTCGCTCTTCTCCTCGGGCATCGACTCGCCAGTGGCTACCTGGATGATCGGGCGGCGCGGTGCGGTGTGCGTGCCCGTGCATTTCTCCGGCCGCCCGCAGACCTCCGATGCCAGCGAGTGGCTCGTGCAGGACATCGTGCGCGCGTTGGGCCCGGCGGGCATCATCGGGCGCCTCTATGTGTGTCCCATCGGCGACTTCCAGCGCCAGATCGCGCTCGCGGTCCCCAACAAGCTGCGCGTGGTCATGTATCGCCGCCTGATGTTCCGGGTGGCAGAGGGCGTGGCGCGCATCGAGGGTGCCAAGGCCCTGGTCACGGGCGAGAGCCTGGGACAGGTCGCCTCGCAGACGCTCGAGAACATCAACGCGGTGAACGAGGTCGTCTCGTTGCCTGTCTTCCGGCCGCTGATCGGCTCGGACAAGCAGGAGATCATCGAGCGCGCCCAGCAGATCGGGACCTTCGACCTATCCACGAGCGAGGCGCCTGACTGCTGCACGCTCTTCATGCCGCGCAAGCCCGAGACCCACGCGCGCATCGCAGAGGTGCACGAGGCCGAGGCGCAGCTCGACATGGACGCCATGGTCGCCGAGGCGCTGTCCGTGCTGGAGTACGTGGACTTCGAGGGCTGCCCGAGCTACCACCGCCCACACGCGCTGCGGCGGGTCCAGAGCTCGTTGGCTCCCGCTGGTTGGCACGAGGACCTCATGCGTCCGCGCGGCTAGCGCATCCGGTGGCGGACTTGTACCCGGTACACCTTCGTCACCCTCAAACTGTGGTTGAACGTGGCGGACTTGTGCTAGGCACAAGTCCGCCACGTGCGTAGAGGATCACGTCGCCGCAGTCTTTGGTGCAGAGGAAGCGCGCGCCGACAGCCTCGAGCGCCTGTACGCAGGCGGGGTCGGGGTGGCCGTAGCTGTTGTGCGCGCCTGCGCTTGCCACCGCGACAGACGGGCTCAGGGCGCGGGCCTGGGCTTGGGTGAGCGAGGCAGCCGACCCGTGATGGCCCAGCTTGAGGAAGTCCACGGGTCCCAGCTGCCCGCCTGAGAGCAGCGCCTCGAGCACGTCTTGCTCGGCGTCTCCCGTGAGCAGGCCCGTGAAGCCGCCCTCCTGGTGGGCGAGCCCGAAGACGAGCGAGTCGGGGTTGGCCGTGCCGTCTGTGGGGGCACGGGGCCAAAGCACCCGCAGGGCATAGCCACCCGCGTGCAGCACGTCGCCGCAGGAGAGTTCTTGCAGCCTCTGGGCTCCGCAGGCGCGCACGGCGTCTGCGAGCTCGGGCACGAGGTGTCCGGCCACGCCCGCGGCCACGTAGACGCAGTTCGGTCGCCAGGCTGCCAATGACGCCAAGCCGCCGTAGTGGTCGTCGTGCTGGTGCGTGACGACGACGGCGTCCAGGTGGAGTACGCCTTGGCGCGTGAGCGCGGCCGCAACCGCGCCGTCGGCGGGGCCGCAGTCCACGAGCAGCGCATGGGAGCCCTGCTGCACGAGGATGGCGTCTCCCTGCCCGACGTCGAGCACGCAGACGCGGGCCGGGGCGCAGAAGCGCGCACGCAGCGCCCACACGGCTACGAAGGCACACGCGCACGCTATCACGCTGCGCAGCAGCCGCACGTTGACGCGCGGCCACAGCGCCAGGAGCAGGCCGCCTCCCACGACGACGGGCACGGCGCAGGCGAGCGCGTCGGCCTCGAGGGCCAAGCAGCTCCAGGGCAGGCGCGCGAGCGTCCCCACCAAGCACAGCACGGCCGCGCAGAGCAGGTCGCAGGGGGCGAGCGCCCAAGCGGGGGGCTCGACGAAGGCCGCCACGGCGCAGACGACCACGCCCACGCTCACGATGACGCCTACGAGCGGCGCCACGAGCAGGTTGGCGACGGGCGCCACGAGTGAGAGCATGCCAAAGCTGGGGAGCGTGAGAGGGCAGCTCACCGCTTGGCACACCGCGCTGGCCGCCAGGCCGTCGCGCAGCGTGCGCAGGCGCTTGCGGATGCGGATGCCGCGGGTGCCGCGCAGCAGCGCGTGCGTGCGCCCCCGCGTGACGAGGGCCTCGATCACGTAGCCCAGGTAGCGCCCAAAGAGCGCGAGGCCCACCACGCAGCACACGCTCAGCAGGTAGCCGAGGTCGCCCACCACGCCGCAGTCGGCCGCGAGCAGGGCGAGGGCGGCCAACGCGACAGAGCTGAGCCCGTGGCCGCGTCGTCCCGCGGCGTCGGCGCCCTCGGCGACCAGCGCCATGAGCCAAGCGCGCACGGCCGATGCGGCCATGCCGCTGAACAGCACAAAGACGGCCGAGGAACAGAGCAGCGCGAGGTGGCGTGCGCCGCGGGACAAGCGTGTGCGCTCCCAGGCGCGTGCCAGCAGGGAGGTCACGATGACCAGGTGGGCTCCCGACACCGCGAGCAGGTGCGACAGGCCGCAGCGGGCGAACAGGTCGCGCGTGCCGTCGGTCGCCAGCCCCTGGCGCAGGCCGAGCACGCAGCCGGCCAACAGGGCGCGCGGTCCGGGCTCGTAGGCGTCCAGGTGTTCCGCAGCTCGCGCGCGTGCGGCAAGCAACCACCCCAGCGGCCCGTCCAGCGCGCCGACGCAGCGCACGCGCGTGGCGCGCAGGCTTCCGCAGACGCAGCGCAGCCTGAGTGATCTGCCCCAGTCATCGTCCTGTGCGGGCTGATATGCCCCGTTCACGCGGACGAGCTGCCCTTTGCGTAAGCGTCCTGGCGCGTCCGCCTCGTGCCAGCTGAGGACGAGGCGCGCTCCTGCGCAGGTCCCGTCA
>CACXFF010000089.1 GCA_902766805.1 uncultured Coriobacteriaceae bacterium
CTACATGACCAACCTCATCGGCACGCACGGCGACCTCGAGCAGACCGAGGGCAACATCCTCGGCGGCGGCAAGAACCCGTACCTGGAGGCGAGCGCTTGGGGTTGGCAGATCGACCCCGACGGCCTGCGTTTCGCGCTCAACGAGATGTACGACCGCTACCAAATCCCCGTGATGGTGGTCGAGAACGGCTTGGGCGAGTTCGACGAGAAGCAGCCCGACGGTTCCGTGCACGACACGTACCGCATCGACTACCTGCGCAAACACGTGGCCGCCATGCGCGAGGCGGTCCTCGACGGCGTGGACCTGTGGGGCTACCCCTGGTGGGGCCCCATCGACCTCGTGAGCCACGGCACCGGCGAGATGCGCAAGCGCTACGGCTTCATCTACGTCGACAAGTACGACGACGGCACCGGCGACCTCTCCCGCTCCAAAAAAGACAGCTTCGAGTACTACAAGAAGGTCATCGCGAGCAACGGCGAGGACCTCGACTAGAGGTCCGAGGCGCGGGGAGCGCGCGGCGCGGGGCGTCAGCGCGCCGCGTTCCCCCTGAACGGCGAGGACCTCGACTAGAGGCCCGAGGCGCGAAGCGTTGGTACCAAAAGGACCACGTCTTTTTGGTACCAACGCTTACGATCGGCCGAGGTCATGCGAGGAACCCAGGGGACAGGTTCCAGCTTGTCACCCCCTCTTCACCGTAGAGCACGACTTGCCGGCAGCCCGCCCTGCTACCATCGGGATAAGATCGCACGCCAAGCGCGAGCGGGTCCGCCGCCGGCGTATGGTCCCGCAACCAACGAACGCGAAGGGAGCGAGCATGTCCGAACAAGAGAAGAAGCAGGAAGAAACGGTCTTCAACCAGAAGCTGGACATGGACGAGCTGAATGCCACTTCAGGTGGCCATTGCGCTATGTTTGGCACCGAGGGATGGTTTGGCACCAAGGACGCCGACCAGGCCAACTGCAGCGACTATTGGCACCGTCCCCTGTACGGCGGCGGTGGCTTCCCCAACTGCGCTGCCACGGTGGAGGACGGCAGCAACTGCAGGCGCAACGACGGCTGCCGCGAAGACACCGTCGTCTACGACGGCAAGACCGAGTGCTGGCGCAGCTGGCGCTAGGGAGTAGTTGCCCAAGCCCATCTTTCCTTGAGAGAACGTCGGCCTCCCGACTGGACGCAGATCCGGTCGGGAGGCCTTCTCATTTCACAGACGCGTGGTACCAAAAAGACCACGTCTTTTTGGTACCAACGACTACTTCAGCATGGGTTTGCCGCAGCCGCCGCAGTAGTCGTTCTCGATGGGCTGGGTCAAGCCGCAGAAGGGGCAAACGAGCTCAGTGTCATGCGTCTTGTCGTACTTCTCCAACGGGCAGTGGAGCTTCGGGTGGTAACGCACCTCGTCGCCTACCTCCAGGTAGTTGTAGAGCGCGGGCTGGTTGGTCTCCTTGTGCTTGCGGCGCTTGCCGTCGCTGGTCATGCAGGTCGTGATGTACGTCGTGCTCCTCACACCCGAACGCGAACGGGCAACCCTGGTGTCCTGCGCCACGACCTCACCGTCCCACTGTTTGCTGGTGAGGCGTTTGATGACAAAACAGATGACCACGATCACGACAATTATCTCTACAATCACGCCCGCGCCGAGCAGGATGGCGGTGTTCTGCGGCTTGATGAGCCCCGCGATAAGCGTCACGAGCGGCGCCAGGAGCAACGCGACGCCTACCATTACCAGGCCATACGTGCGGTTGGCCTTGCCCATGGCCTCTTGGAACTCTTCGGTGTCGAAGCGATCGGAGAAGCCCAGCTTCACGCCCGCCCGCTCGGCACGCTCTTCGGCGGTTAGCCCCCGGAGCTCCGAAGGCAGCGGCATGTCCTCGTACGTGTTGTATGCGCCAGACGCACGATCACCCGGCACCTTGGCCCCGCATTTGGTGCAATAGCGCGTAAACCAAGTCTTGACGGGCAGCTCGGCCCCACATTGCTCGCAACGTGCCATGGCAGCTCCTCTCTCGCGGGTATCCCTTGTTTTCAGAATACGAGGCCTGACCCGCAGGCAAGAAAAAAATAAGGTATAGCAGCGCTCCCCATCGGCGAGCTGCACGGGCAACGCGCAGCGGCAACAGCAGCCGACACAGGTGCCCCACTCGCGTATCATGTCCGCGAGACCCCACATCAAGGAGCACACATGAAGCTACTCATCATCCGCCATGGCGATCCCGACTACGTGCACGACTCGCTCACGCCCGCCGGGCGCACCGAGGCCGACCTGCTGGCCGCCTATCTCGCAGACGTGCCCATCGACTACGCCTACGTATCGCCCATGGGCCGCGCGCAAGACACCGCCCGGCCCACGCTAGAGGCCAAGGGCATGAGCGCGACCACGCTCGACTGGCTGCGCGAGATCAGCCCCAAGGTGCGCACGCGTGCCGCACCGTTGCTGCCGACCTGCGCCTGGGACTGGTGGCCCGAAGACTGGACCGAGCGCGACATCTTCTACACCGACCGCTGGTACGACGAGCCCGCCATGGCCCGCGCCGGCATGAAGGAGACCTACCTGCAGGTATGCGCCAACCTGGACGAGCTGCTGGCCCGCCACGGCTACGTGCGCCATGGCCGCTACTACGAGGTCACGCGCTCCAACCACGACACCATCGCCCTGTTCTGCCACTTTGGGCTGGGGGTCGCGCTCGTCGCGCACCTGCTGAGCGTCTCACCGATGGTCCTGTGGCACGGCCTGTGCGCCGCCCCCAGCTCCATCACCACCGTCTACACCGAGGAGCGCCGCCGTGGCAAGGCGGCGTTCCGCGTGGCAGAATACGGCGGCGTGGAGCACCTCGCGCTGGGACATGTGCAGCCGTCGTTTGCCGCACGCTTCGCCGAGTGCTACAGCGACCACGACCGCCACTAGGAGCCCCCATGCACAAGCACACGTTCAAGCCGGTAGACGGCGTGTCCAACATCGAGCTGTTCTACGACCTCATCTTCGTATACTGCATCAGCGTCATGACATCGCTGTGCCACCACGTGGAAGGGGGCTTCCTGGACCTTGCCACGTGGCTGATCTTTACCTTTGCCTACCTCGCGGTGCTGCAAGTGTGGTTCTTCACCACGCTTTTCATGAACCGCTTTGGCGAACGCTCGGCCTCGGACAACCTGTGCCTGTTCGTCAACATGTTCCTGCTCTACTACATGGCGAGCGGCATCCAGCAGGACTGGGCGAGCTCGGCGCGCACCTTCAACCTGTCGTGGGCGCTCATCCTCGTGAACATGGCCGTGCACTGGGAGCTCAAGCGGCACGTGTACGACAACCTCGACGCCGCCGACCTGCGCATGATCCGCGTGACGGTGGTCACCCTGCTCGCGCAGGCGGCCATCGCCTGCGCGGCGGCGTTCCTGCCGTTCATGCCCGGCGTCTACGCGTCGTGGGCGGCCGTGCTGCTGGGCGGCACCGTGTGGGGCTGGTCGGGCACGTACAAGGCCAAGTCAGCGCGCTTCTCCCACGTGGCCGAACGCTGCTCGCTGCTCACGATCATCGCTTTTGGAGAGATGGTGGTGTCACTCACCTCCTATGTGAGCGACAGCTCGAACATGATTTATCCGGTGCTGGTTTTCGTCTTGGTGGTGGGGCTCTTCCTCATCTACATCTTTGAGCACGACAACATGCTGGACCACCACCATGCCACCGACGGCATGACCTACATGACCATCACGTCCTGGCTCATCATCTGCCTAGGCAACATCACCGTGGCCCTGGAGTACATGACCATGCCCGAGGTGGACCTGCTGCCCAAAAGCCTCTATCGCTCGTGCTTCCTCGTGCTGTACCTGCTCACGTCGTTTGCGCTGGCGCACTACAACAAGCCCGCGTTTGCCATCTCGCCGACCTATCGCGCGGGGCGCGTCGGCGCCTGCGTCGCCCTGGTCGTCGGCGGCGTAGCCTCGGGCTTCGACCCGCTGGCCAGTCTGGTGATCGACGTGGCAGTCGTGTACTTCGCCCTCTGGCACGAATGGCACCTGTACCACTCCCGTATTGGGCTCATGGCCTTCGGCTGCTCGCTGGGGCTCAGCCACGACGACATGCCCGTGGGCCACGACCTGCCCGTGGCGCAGGAGGACGTGGCGCGCCGCAAGTGAGACAACCCGCGGACGGCGGGCACGTCCGGGCCGAGCGCTCGCCCGCGCAGGCGCCCCCGCGCAGACGGGCGGCTATACTGCTCCCGTATGCATGCGACCACCGCCCCTAGAGCTCCAGGCCCTCCTCGCCGCAGAACAGCTTGGTGGAGATGTAGCGCTCGCCCGTGTCGGGGAGGATGGTCACGACCGTCTTGCCCGGGCCGAGCTCGCGCGCCAGGCGCAGCGCCGCGACCACGTTGGTGCCCGACGAGATGCCGCACATCAGGCCTTCCTCGCGGGCGAGCCGGCGCGCCATCTCCATGGCCTCCAGGTCGGTGACGATGCTGATGTGGTCGTAGATCTCGGTGTCCAGGATCTCGGGAATCAAGCCGTCGCCAATGCCCATCTGCAAGTGGGTGCCCACCGGACGCCCCGAGAGGATCGCCGCGTTCTCCGGCTCCACCGCCCAGATGCGCACGTCGGGGTTGGCGGCGCGCAGCATGCTACCCACACCCGTGATGGTGCCGCCGGTGCCAATGCCCGAGCAGAACCCATCGATGCGTGCGTCCACGTCCGCAAGGATCTCGGCGGCGGTGTTCTCGCGGTGCGCACGGAGGTTGTCCTGATTCTCGAACTGTTGCGGCACGTAGACCCGTGGGTTCTCGGCCGCCATGCGCTCGGCACGTGCGATGCAGCGCGCCACGCAGGCACCGATGTCACCGTCGTCGTGCTCGAGCAGGACCTCGGCGCCATAGTGCACCACGAGCTTGCGGCGCTCGACCGAGACGGAATCGGGCATGATGATCTGCGCGCGATAGCCGAGCACCGCCGCGACCAACGCCAGGCCGATGCCTTGATTGCCGCTCGTGGGCTCCACGATGATGGAATCGGGCTTGAGGTCGCCGCGCTCTTGGGCCGCACGCACCATCTGCAGGGCAGTACGGGTTTTGATGGAACCACCCACGTTGGTGGCCTCAAACTTCACCAGGATGCGCGCGCAGTCGGCGTCCGGAATGCGATTGAGCCGCACGAGAGGCGTGTGCCCCACTGCATCGAGAATGTTGTCGTAGACCATGGTCACTCCCCTTTCTCTGTGCGGGTATCGATTCTAGTGCATCAACGCATGGGGTGGCGAAGTTGTAACAGGCACTACTTCGGCACCACCTCGTCTGTTACCGTTCGCACCCTTCCGTAGCCCGCCTCGCGCATCCAAAACGACCACGCAGTACGTTACGGCCCCCAACCAAACGGCGTCCGGAGGGAGGGGCGTCCGTGCCGCAACAACAGCCGTTGGTCCAGTTCGCGCTATCGCGAGCAGCGTTGTCCGCGTCAGTCGACGGGCAGGCCGTGAGCGGCCGTCCAGCTCGCGTCGTCACCGAGGTAGGCGATGATCTGCTCGGCGCTCACTGGCGCGTAGTCGTTGGCATCCACGCCCACGTCGTAGCGCCGACACGCGGCGTCGCGCATCTGTTGGTTGTAGCCGCTCATGCCCATGCCGCCGTGGTTGCGATCGGGCGGAACCACACCGTGGCCCGGGCGGGGCTCCTGCTCGGCCGGCAAGCTGTGGATGTGCCCGTGCAGCATGAAGGCCCCATGGTAGGCGCGGTCCCAATCGAGCATCGGATAGTGGGACAGCACGAAGCGATAGCCGTCGCGTTTGTGTCTGCCCACGTGCCCGTAGTAATCCACCCGTTCGAAACCCTGAACGGTGGTGAATTTGGACCGGCTGTCGTGGTTGCCCACGATGATGTTCACGTGTTCGCAGGGCAGGGCCGCACGCAGGTGCACGACGTCTTCCACGCGCGGGCGGCACACGTCGCCCAGGATCCAGAGCTCGTCACGGGCCTGCAGGCATGCCTCCAAACGCCCCAAGATGAGATCGTCGTGCGCTTCGACATCTTCGCCAAAGCCCCGCCAGCGTGCGATGGCGCGGTCGCCAATGTGCAGGTCGGAGGTGAACCAACGCACGGGTTTGCGCCACGGGGCCATCGGCTGCTCCAGCACCACGGCGTCGCGCAAGAGCTGACCCGCCTCGTAGATGGGGTGGTCGTAGTGCTGCGGGAAATAGCCTCGGATGCGCTCCACCTCGACGAAGCCGCAGCGTTGGTAGAACGGCACGGTGAGCGGGCTGTCACCCGTGCGCACGCGCAAGCGCCTGAAACGTCCCTGGCAACGGCGCAGCGCATACTCCACGAGCCGGGCACCCAGGCCTCGGCGCTGCCAAGCGGGATCCACCGCGAGGTTGCAGATCTCCGCCAAGCCGCTGCCCTCGTCGCTGAGCACGAGCTCCGCGCGCACGGCACCCTCGTGGTACAGAACGTACATCTCGCCGCGGGCGAGGTAACGCTCGACCATGTCCCACTGTTCGTCGGCCAAAAGCAGCAGGTCGCGATAGGCAAGCTTGTCGGCATCGGCCACGCGCTCGATGTGCATGGGCGC
>CACXFF010000090.1 GCA_902766805.1 uncultured Coriobacteriaceae bacterium
ATCGCGCAGCAGCAGAAGCCCGTGGCGCTCATCATCGTGGACGTGGACAAGTTCAAGAGATTCAACGACACGTTCGGCCACGAGACGGGAGACGAGGTCCTGCGCCGTGTCGCGCAGACGCTCGAGCGCAGTTTCCGCACGACAGACTACGTCTGCCGCATCGGTGGCGACGAGTTCGCCGTGATCATGACCGACGTCTTTCCCGACCAGCGCGACGCGATCAAGGCCAAGCTCTGCTACATCGCTGACGCCCTGCGACAGGCAGAAGATGACAGACTGCAGGTCACACTCTCCGTGGGCGTCGCCTTCAGCACCGAGGCCAAAGACCAAGACGGCCTCTTCCGCGAAGCCGACGAGGCGCTTTACATGACCAAGCACAACGGCCGCGACGGATTCTCCTTCTACGTAGCCGCGTGATAGCCTTTTTCTCGTACAAGCCTGCCACCCTCTAGTACGGGTTGAGGATGGTGGGCTTGTACGAGAGAGAGAAAAGTGCCATCACAAAAACAGGGACCACCGAAGTGGTCCCCGCGCTCTCGTGCGATGTGCTGTGTGTACGCGCTGTGCCCCGGTCGCGCACGACCGGATCCACGCGCAGGTCGCGTATTAGTGCACGTCCACGCACTTGACCAGCAAGTGCATGTCGTTGACCGCTGCAGACATGCCTTCCAACCACTGGGACACGCCCTTGGTCAGGCTCTTGCAGGAGTCGGCCTCGATCTCCTGGTGCTTGCCATCGAAGATGGCGCGATACGTGCCACTCATGTACCAACCGTTGTACACGGAGTCACGGATCTTCTTCTGTTCGTCGGTCAGCGTGCTGGCCTTGATGGTTGCGTTCATTCGTGAGCTCCTTTCTATTCTCTCGCTCGGAGCGAATGATCGGTTGATGCACTCCCGTGTGCATCTGGTAAGAATGCTAACACAAACTCGGGACGTATGCAAAAGTATCTCGCTCTGATTTTTTCGGTGTCTCTATAAAGCAGACATAAAGACGGGAATTAGGTCGCTCTGCTTATGCAAAGAAGTCCCTCCCCGGTTGTGTGCCGAGGAGGGACTTGAGGGCCGTTGGCGCTGCTCAAAACCTGCGTCCGCCCCCACATCTCGCAGGACGAGCGCAGCGGCCGCTTGGCCTATTTGGAGTACACGAACGACATGTTCATGCTGGCCAGGTCGCCCGCCATCTGAAGGACGAGCTTGTCGTCTAGCTTCTTGAGCGCGAGGGTGCTCCCGATCGCAGTGCCATCACCCTGGACGAGCTCAGCCTTGCCATCCTTGATGCTCCACTTGAACGTCTCACCCGAGAGCGTCGCCGTGCCGTCTTCCTTCATCGACAGGCTCACGAATTCTTCAGCGTTTTCTGTGCCCGTGCTCTTGAGGAAGGACACGAGGTCGCCATAGACATTGACGCCGCTGTAGTCGATGAGCGACATCTTCCAGTCGCCGACGACGTCTGCCGGGGCACTCACGTCAGTGGCCTTGGACAGGTCGAGCGCGGGCTTGCTGGGGATGGTGCCGTCCGCGCTGAAGAACATCGTCGCGCTTTCGCCGTCGTTCTCCAGCACGAGGGACACCACGGCCTCGTCGTCCACGCTCATGCTGAAGGTCGAGTCCGTGTTCTGGGGCTTGACGGTCGCAGTGGTGTCGCTCGTCTTGGTCCAAGTGAAGGCACCCTCGTCCTCGGTGCCCAGCTTGCCGGTGCCATCCTCGTTCACCACGAGCACGGACATCTGCTGCAAGTCCATCGTCTCGACGATGTTGCCCACCATGGTCACGTCGCCGAACTGGCCGCCCGCGAGCTTGAAGGAACCCGTCAGGGACGGCTTGGCCTTGGCGGGCGTCTGGGGAGTAGCCTGTGACGCCGCCGTGGTCTGCGCGGTCTGAGCGGTCTGCGCCGTCTGCGCCGTCTCGGCGGCCTGGGTGGTCGCCGGCGCCTTCGTGTCGCTCTGGGAGCCTCCACAGGCAACGAGCGTGACGCTGAACGCGACGGCGCACAGGGAAGCGAGGGCTTTCTTTGCGATGACCATGACGGTTCCTTTCTCGGCCAAAGGAGGGACAGTACCTTGATATGAGGGTACCGTCCCTGCTTAAGCCGCTCAAGGACCGAACGAGCCAATGGCGCGCCGCATCGGCCAAGCGCCTTGGTACCAAAAAGACGTGGTCTTTTTGGTACCAAGCGTGCCCACGGCGCCGTCGCGCGCAACAGACGAGAAGGCAAGGCCCGCGGAGGGTCCCAAGGGATCAGCCGCTCCCTTGGGACCCTCCGCGGTCAGGACAGGAACAGCGCTACGCCGCGTCCGGCACGAGGCGCGTGCCGTCGAGGCGCAGGCGGGTGGCACCGCCGCAGCACTGCGCGAGCAAGCGAGCCCATGCCTCGTCATGGGTGAGCACCAGCAGGCGGGCATGGCAGGCCTGGCCACTCATGCGCCCCAACAACTCGTCCACCTCGGACAGACAGCGCGCGACAAGCTCTGCATGCGCGGCATCGAGCCCCGACACGGGGTCGTCCACCACCAGCAGCAGGTTGTCCCACTCGTCGGCATGGCTCACCACCGTAGGCAGCGACGCGAGGTAGTGGCACAGGGCGAGCACGGTCTGTTCGCCCTCGCTGAGCACTTGGTCGGCCGACGTCGGGAAGGCAGCGGCACGCCAGGAAAGGCCAAAGCTCTGCGGATCGAACACGTAGCGGTCGCCCAGACAGCGTTCCACCAGCTCCTGCAGCTGCTCTGCCACCAGCGCACGGCGCGGCGTGCGGCTCTGCGCGCTCAAGCGTCGCAGCTCGTCGCGCGTCGCCACGTACTCCTGCTGTTTGGCAGCACGAGCCCGCAACAAGCCGTCGAGCTCGATGCGCATGCGCTTGAGGGCTTCCGTGCACAGCGCCTTGCGCGCCGCGAGCAGCTCTTCGTTGAAGCGCGCGAGCTTGTGCGAGACCTGGATGTCCAGCTCCCGATAGCGCTCGGAGATCCAGCGCGCGTCATCCACGCACAGCTGGACCGCGCGCACCGCCTCACTGCCGTCTATGGCCTCTCCGAGCTGGGATTTTTTGCGTTCCAACAGCTCGTGCAACACCGCAAGGCGCCGAGCCAGCTCGTCTGCAGGTGCAGGATCGTCCACCTTCACGTCGGTCAGCGACGGCAGCAAGCCACAGACCTCCACCAAGGTGTTGGCGCAGCGCAGCGTGGCCGCTTCCCAGCCGCGATAGGACTGCAGCAGCTCGTCACAGCGCGCCTGCAGGTCGCCAAGCTCCGCCTTCACCCGTGCTTCCTCGCTGTCAAGGTAGGCGACGTAGGACTCGATGAGGGCGCGGGCGTCCGCATCAGGCGTGCCGCCACAGAAGGGGCAGGCGCCGTCGCCTTCCTTCCACAGGCGCACGCCCGTGCTGTAGAAGACGCGTTGGGCATTCACGCGCGCGATGAAGTCATCCGCTGCCGTAGCCTTGGTGAAGGGCGTGGCCAACAGTTCCTGCGCACGCGCGAGGAAGCTCCCGTCTGCCTCGAAGGA
>CACXFF010000091.1 GCA_902766805.1 uncultured Coriobacteriaceae bacterium
CCTGGGCTGCAAGACGCGCGCGGTGGAGCTGTCCACCCTGCAGCGTTGCGCGAGCCACATGGCCAGCTCCACCGACCTGCACGAGGCCCACGCCTTGGGCGGCGCGGGTGTGTTGGCCGCGCTCGACGGCATGACCGGCAAGGTGACCGCGCTCGTGCGCGCCTCGGACGTGCCGTACCTAGTGGAGACCGCGCTCGTGGACGTGCAGGAGGTCGCCAACAAGGAGCGCAAGGTGCCGCGCTCGTTCATCCGCAGCGACGGCATGGGCGTGACGCCGCTCTTCGAACGCTACGCGCGCCCGCTCATCTCGGGCGAGATCAGTCCCATCATGGCGGGCGGCGTCCCGCGCCACATCGAACCGCTCGGTGGCGGCTTGGCGTAAGCGCTGCTACGCGCCCTCGATCTGCTTGAGTTCCATCTCGTTGCCGCGCAGCAGCACGGTGTCGGGGCTGCCGCAGTGGGGGCAGATCTTGCCGTGCGCGACGGTGGGGTAGGTGCGGCCGCAGGCGTTGCAGACGGTCACGGCGGGGATTTGCTCCACGATGAGCTCGCAGCCGCGCATGAGGTCGGAGCGGTTGGTGGCCCATTGCCAACAATCCTGCAGGTAGTCGTGCAGCACGCCCGACACCTCGCCGATCTCGAGCGTCACGGAGGCCACCTGCGTGAGCGCGTTCTCGCGCCCCAGGTCCTCCACCATGTCGATGACGTAGAACACGATGCCCAACTCGTGCATGTCCGCTCCCCTCCGTGCCAAGTGTGGCGACCGCCCGCGCCAATCGCCGCCCGTGCCAATCGCCCGCGACGCCCAAAAAACAAAGGGCGGCCCCGAAGGACCGCCCCGTACCAGCCCTTACTCCTTGCGGGAGAACTTGCGCTTGAGGATCTTCACCCCGCGCTTGGCCGCATAGGGCAGCACGGCCTTGACCTTGTCCTCGGCACGCCACATGGTGGACGCCTCGGGCACGTCGCGGCTCAGGTGGATCGCGTCGAACTCGCAGCGCGTGGTGCACAGGCCGCAGCCAATGCACTTGTTGGGGTCCACGATGCTCGCGCCGCAGGACAGACAGCGTGCGGTCTCGATGCGGATCTGCTCTTCGGTCAAGCCCTGCGACAGGTCGCGCCACTGGCGCACGACGGTCTCGGCGTGCTCGCAGGCGGGCACTTGGCGGCCAGCGTGATCGTAGCTGTTGGGGTTGAGCATCAGGTCGTTCTTGTCGAGCTCCACATAGTGGCGCTGGTTGCGGCTGATCGTGAGGCTCGAACCCTTCTGCACGTAGCGGTGGATGGAGATGGCCGCCTCGTGCGCCGCGGCGATGGCGTCGATGATGAACTTGGGACCGGTGTACACGTCGCCGCCGACGAACACGTCCTCCTGCGCGGTCTGGTAGGTGCGCGCGTCGGCCAAGGCAGCGCCGCCGCGGCCCAGCTCTACGGCCTCGCCCGCGAGCAGGTCGCCCCACACGATGCTCTGCCCGACGGCCAACACCACGTTGTCGCAGGGTACATAGCGGGTGTCGGCGTCATCGTAGGCGGGCGCGAACGCTCCGGACTCGTCATACACGCGCGTGCAGCGCCGGAAGGTCACGCCACGCACCCGACCGTTCTCGTCGACGTCGATGCTCTGCGGTCCCCAACCGTTCTCCACGCGCACGCCGTCTTCTTCGGCCTCGAGCACCTCGTGCGGCAGCGCGGGCATCTCGTCGCGCTGCTCCAAGCAGTACATGACCACGTCGCTCGAGCCGCAACGGGCCGACACGCGCGCGACGTCGATGGCCACGTTGCCGCCGCCGATGACCACGCTGCTGCCGTTCACCTCGTGCTCGGGGTCGGCCAACGCCACGCGCAGGAACTCCACGGCGTTCGACACGCCCTCGGCGTCCTCGTGCTCCAAGCCGATGCTGCGGCCGCCTTGGCAGCCAATGGCCAGGTAGAACGCGCCGAAACCCTGCGCACGCAGCTCGTCGAGCGTGACGTCGCGCCCGACCTCCACGCCGCAGCGGATCTCGACGCCCATCTCGCGCAGCACGTCGATCTCGGCCTGCACGACGTCCTTCTCCAGCTTGTAGCTGGGGATGCCGTACTGCATCATGCCGCCCGGCAGCTCGTCCTTCTCGAAGACGACCGGGTTGTAGCCCATGTTGGCGAGGTAGTACGCGCAGGTGAGGCCTGCGGGGCCGGCGCCGACGATGGCGACCTTCTGCGGGAAGCGGCCGCGCAGCGACGGGATCACC
>CACXFF010000092.1 GCA_902766805.1 uncultured Coriobacteriaceae bacterium
CGCACTCGCCTCGATAGCCCATTGGCTGCGCGCTTCCGACTCGAAGCCATGGGCCTCGTCCACCACCCAGTGACGGATGGGCGGCAGCACCCTCCCTTCCGCGGTGACGTTGCGCAGCAGCAGGGAGTGGTTGGTGACCACCACGTCACTCGTAGCGGCCATCTGGCGGGCCGCATGCACAGGACAGAGGTTGGGGAAATAGCGGCATTTGGTACGGGCGCACTCCACCGACGAGCAGGTGAGCAACTTGCGCGGGACGCTGCGCCAACGGATGCCCAAGCTGTCGATGTCGCCCGCGGGGTATTGGCACACGAAGGCATAGGCCGTGGCCAAAGCCGTGAGTTGGTCGGTCTCGATGGCAGAGTCGGTGCGGTACTTGCCGTGATCGTCGGCAGCGGCCACGGGCAGTTCGGCCATGCGCGCGGCGTCCAAACGGCGCAGGCAGGCATAGTGGTCGTAGCCCTTGAGCGCCATGAAGCGCGCACCCTGCGGCAGGGCGGCAGCAAGGGCGGGCAGCTCGTGGGCGATGAGCTGGTCGGTGAGGGCGTTCGTTTTGGTCGCGACGCCCACCGTGATGTTGTTCTGTTGTGCGAAGGCCACAAGTGGAACGAGATAGGCCATCGATTTGCCTACGCCCGTACCTGCCTCTATCGCGCGATGCGTCGACGATTCGAGCGCGTCACGTACTTCGAGCGCCATGGTCCGCTGCTCCTCGCGCGGTTCGAAGGCTGGGTACATCGTCGACACCAGACCGTCGGGCCCGAAGGCGTCCGCGATCTCCTGTGCGCTCGGCGCCCGCAGACGGCCGTCCTCCGCCGGGTCGCGGCGGGCCTCCCCCAGCTCGGACTGCACGAGCTCTTTGCGCACGGCACGCAGGTCGAAGCGCGCGGCACCTTGTTCGGCCAGGGCCAGCTGGTTGAAGATGGGACGGTAGGGCCATTTGACCTCGGGATGCATCCCCGCGAGCATCGTCAACAGACCCTGTGGCAGATCCGTGAGCGCCGTGAGGATGACGCGCCACATGCCACACAGGGCATCCACGTCGTCACCCGCGCGGTGCGAGACATCCGCTTGACCAAAGGCCTGGGCCATATCAGCCAAGCGATGGTTGCTCAGGCAGGGCAGTGCGACGCGCGAGAGCGCCAGGCTGTCCACCCACAGGTCCGAGACGTTCTTGCCGCCCGGCACCCGCTCGATGAAGGTGCGGTCGAAGCTCGCGTTGTGCGCGACCACCATGCTGCCGTCCACGAAGTCGGCCAGCAGCGCCACGGCCTCTTCGGGCAGAGGCGCGTCCATCACGTCGGCATTGGTGATGCCCGTAAGGCGCATAATCTCGGGCGGGATGGGGCGGCCCGGATGCACGAAGGTGTGGAAGCGCTCCATGACCTGCGACCCGTTGAGGCGCGCGGCCGCAATCTCCGTGAGCTCGCAGGTCTTGAAGTTGAGCCCGGTGGTCTCGGTGTCGAGGACGACCACGTCTTCTTCCAACAGTCCGAAATGCGCGGTCTGGGCGCGCTCGGCAAGCGTACGGTACGCTTGCGCCACCGAGGCAGGCGTGCCAGGCAACAAAAGGTCATCCACGGTGAGAGGCATGCGTCAACCTTTCCAAGGGTCAAAGGCCAAGAAGCCACCAGTATACGCACGTCGAGAGCCACACGCCACAGGCCACCAGCTCATCGCGCACAGAGCCTCCCTGCGACGCGACGGCCCGACCTTCGTTGCGCGGTCCTGTGCCTATGCGCCTAATGGCGCTCCAAGGCCATCTGGATGAAGCGCACGCACAGCTCGGGGAACGGGATGCCCGCGCTGCGAGCGCTGTCAGGCAGCAGGCTCGTCTCTGTCATACCCGGAATCGTGTTGGTCTCCAGGATGTAGGGGGTGCCGCCGCTCGTGACGATGAAGTCGCTGCGGCTCGCACCAGCACAGCCCAGGGACTTGTGTGCCAGGATGGCCAGCTCCTGGGCGTGACGGTACACGTCCTCGGGAAGGCGCGCGGGCATCACATGGTGCAGCTCGGAGGGCTCGTACTTGACCTTGAGGTCGTAGAACTCCGCGCCCTCGCCAGGGATGACCTCGATGATGGGCAGTGCCTGCGGGTCGTCGTTGCCGATGACGGGCACCGTGATCTCCGTGCCCTGGACGAAGGATTCCACCAGCACCTTGTCATCGCGCTCGAAGGCGGCGTCGATCGCTGCCACGAGGTCCTCGCGACGGTTGACCTTGCTGATGCCAAAGCTCGAGCCGTTGGTGGCCGGCTTGACGAACGCCGGCAGGCCGCACTCAGCCAGGATGGCGTCCACGTCGTGCGAGCCCTCGGCGTTCCATGCGACCGCGTCGAGCGTCATGCCGCCCGGCGTCGGGATGCCCGCCGCGCGATAGACGCCTTTGGCCACCGACTTGTCGCAGGCCACGGCACTGGCCTCCACGCCCGAGAAGGTGTAGGGGATGTGCAGGGTCTCGAAGAGCCCCTGGACGCAACCGTCTTCGCCACCGTGACCGTGCATCGCGATGAACGCGACGTCGAAGCCACCCTTGGCGAGGCGCGCGAGGAAGTCATCGTCGGCGATGTCGAGACGCTCCACGGAGGCAAATCCCGCCTCCTTGAGCGCGCGCTCCACCGCGTCACCCGACTGCAGCGAAATCTCGCGCTCGTCGGACCAGCCGCCCGAGAGCAACGCGACGCGCAGCTTGGTGAGGGAAGGGTCTATGGAAAGCTGAGAGTCGGTCATTGCCGCTCCTCCTTGCGTGTAGCCATGAGTATGCAGTGCAGAATCGTATCACTCTGGTTGCGAGACGCTCCCTGCATACCCAAGCTTACGGATAACCCGCACTTCTCGCAGCGCCGTCTGCGCCGCGTCCCCAAAAGCAGCCCAGCAACAGCCGCGACTCAGCGGATGCGTCTGCTACAGTTACAGGACACCCACCTATCACGCTATCAACGATGAGGTAATCATGGCCAACGAAACAACCAACACCCTACCCCTGCTCAGGGACCTGTCCCCTGCCGACATCGACCAGCTGGTCTACGACCTGCAGCTCCCCAAGTTCCGCGGCAAGCAGATCACCGAGTGGGCCTGGAAGCG
>CACXFF010000093.1 GCA_902766805.1 uncultured Coriobacteriaceae bacterium
CACGTAGACGTCGGCGCCCAGGGCGTCAAAGACCGGCTTGGCCACGCTCGAGGCAGCGCCGTTGGCGCAGTCGAGGCCCACGCGCACGCCCTGCAGCGAGAAGTTCGCGCTCGCGATGAGGTGGCCGATGTAGCGGTTGCGGCCCTCGATGTAGTCCACGGTGCAGCCAATGGCGTCGCCCGTGGCGAGCGGCACATCGATCTCGCCGTCGATGTACTGCTCCACGAGCTCCAAGACTTCTTCGTCCATCTTGTAGCCCGAGGAGTTCACGAGCTTGATGCCGTTGTCCTGGTAGGGGTTGTGGCTAGCCGTGATCATGGCACCGCAGTCGAAGTCGCCGTCCACGACCTCGTAGCACAGGCCCGGCGTGGGGACCACGTGCAGGGTGTAGGCGTCGGCGCCGCTGGCCACGATGCCAGAAGTGATGGCCGCCTCGAACATGTAGCTGGAACGACGGGTGTCCTTGCCAATGAGGATGCGGGCTTTGCGGCCCAGGCGCGCGCCGTAGTACCAGCCAACGAAGCGGCCGATCAGGAACGCATGCTCCACGTTGAGGCCTTCGTTGGCTACGCCGCGAAAGCCATCCGTGCCGAAATACTTCATGGGGGTCTCCCCTTCTAGGTCGTGCGAGTAGGTCGTACGTGTGGGTCGTACATGTGGGTCGTGCAGTGCCTAGCGCCTGCCAAGCACTCTTTATCATAGCGCGGGGCCCTGGGGCCTGGCATGGGATTGACGCCTGCGCGCTGTTTTGGGTGGTTCGGGACGCGCTGGGGCGTGCTCGGAGCGAGGCCCATGGACGATGTTGACGCCAACAACGTCCATCGCCTTCCCCAACGCCAGCCACGAAAGCACCCAAAGCCGACCCAGCAAGCGTCGCGTGCGACGACTCCCCTGTCGCCGACCTGGTACCAAAAAGACCACGTCTTTTTGGTACCAGGCTGTCCGACGGGAGGGGAAGGCTCGCGCGAGTCGAAGTAACAGGCCGGCGCGACAGTGTCTTCGGCCAGACAGCCCGATTGCGCGGGCCGCACGCCGACCTGGTACCAAAAGGACCACGTCTTTTTGGTACCAAACCAACGGGGGAAGAGCCCGCGTGGATCGAGGCCACAGACCGGACCAACGAAAAAAAGGACCCGCCGGAGCGGGTCCCAAAGCAGTGCATATAAGCGTGAAGTCTTAGCGCTTGGAGAACTGCGGGCGCTTACGGGCCTTCTTCAGGCCGTACTTCTTGCGTTCGACGGCACGGGCGTCACGCGTGAGGTAACCGGCCTTCTTCAGGTCGTCACGGTAGTCGCCAGCCTCGAGCAGGGCGCGGGCGATGCCCAGGCGCAGAGCGCCAGCCTGGCCCGTGATGCCGCCGCCGTTGATGTTGGCGAAGACGTCGAAGTGCTCGACGGTGTCGGTGACCTTGAACGGGGCAAGCGCGTTCTCCACGAGCTGCTTGCGGCCGAAGTACTCAACGGCGTCGCGGCCGTTGACCGTCACCTTGCCGGTGCCGGGGATGAGACGAACGCGGGCGACGGCCTCCTTGCGACGGCCGGTGCCCCAGTAGGTAGCGGTGTTGTCAGCCATCGGTTAGCCCTCCAGTTCGATCTTGACGGGGTTCTGCGCCTGGTGCTTGTGCTCAGGACCAGCGTAGACGTGCAGCTTCCTGTACTGCTGACGACCCAGCGAGCCCTTGGGCAGCATGCCCTTGACCGCGTGCTCGACAACACGCTCGGGGTGCTTGGCCATGGCGTCCTTGAAGCTCTCGAACTTGAGGCCACCCAGGTAACCGGAGTAGCGCCAGTACTGCTTCTTGTCGGCCTTGTTGCCGGACAGCTGCACCTTGTCGGCATTGATGACCACGACGTAGTCACCCGTGTCGGCGTTGGGCGTGAACTGCGGCTTGTTCTTGCCGCGCAGAATCTTGGCGACCTGCGCAGCGAGGCGGCCGAGGGTGGCGCCGTCGGCGTCGATGAGCACCCACTTGCGCTCGACCTCGCCCGTCTTGGCGAAATGCGTAGACTTCACGGTAAATCCTCCATACGAACATCGAGTGCGGCGGCATCTGGACATACCTCCGCGAAGCAATCCTTACGAGTTTACGGGGCTCTGCAAAGAAAGCCTTACAACAGTAGCACATCTACGCTGCGCAGACGGCCAAAAGGCGCGAAATCGCCGAACTTGCCCAGCGTCCTCGCTGCCTCCACAAGCCCTCCACGTTTGCGCCCCGCGCAGGCGCGCAGGCACAGCCAAAGCCCTAGAGCCCGAGGAAGGCGCGGAGCTGAGGGAGCAGCATCGTGGCCTCTTGGCGACCGGCGATGTAGAGGTCCAGCAGCTTGCCCCCGTTGCTCTCGGTGACGTCGAGCTGCACGGGATGCGCCGGCGCGATGACGAACGCGCGGCCCTGCTCCTCGAGCTCCCAGATGTGCTCGCGCTGCGCGTTGTAGCGCTGCCCGCGCGTCTCCAGAGCCTCGAGGAAGTAGGGGTAACCCGCATAGAGCAGCTTGGCCGCGGGCATGAGCTTGTACTTGTGGCTTTTGACATAGGCGCGATGCTGCGTGAGCACGACCACCGCGCGGTCTGCGGGAGGCAGGTCGGCGGGCACGCCCACGCCCGGCTGCTCGCCCAACGCGACCTCCACGGGCACCGAGTCGCAGATGCCACCGTCCAGGTAGCGATGGCCTTCGAGCTCGACGATCTCCGAGAGCACGGGCAGGCTGGCGCTCGCACGCACGCGTTCGGTGTCACGGGGCAGCTCGCTGATCTCCAGGTAGGCGGCCGTGCCAAAGGTCACGTCGGACAGCACGGCCATGCAGCGCATCGGGTTGGCATTGAAGGTCGCGAAGTCCAAGGGGTCGCGCGCGTACTGCAGGCCGGCGTAGATGAACGCGGCGCCGGCGACGTTGCCGGTGCGCGCGAAGCTCTTCATGCTCATGAAGCGGTCGTCGTCACGGAAGGCCAAGTAGTCACGGCAGGTGCGGCCAATCATGCGCGCCTTGACGGTCGAGGCGTTGGTCGCGCCGGCCGACACGCCCCACACCACATAGAAGCGCTGGTCCAAACCTTGCTCGAGCAGCACGTCGATCACGCCGGCGGTGTAAATGCCGCGCATGCCACCACCCTCGAGCACCAGGGCGATGCGGTCGTCCGAGCGGGTGTCTGCCATGTCTCTCCTCCAGTCCTGGCCGCACGCGACGGCCACACTTGCCTAACCTATGTAGCGTAGCGTATCGCGGCCGCCCCGTGCGCCCGAGGCGGCGGCCAACGGAGGCCCAACGACCCAAGCCGCACACAGGTCCGGGCCCCACCGGCGCCCCACACCTTGGCCAACGTCCGCGCCCCAACGGCCCAAGCCGCGGCCACGCCTTGGCCCCGCCAGCGCCGCTGCGCACAGCAGCACCGCTGCGCACA
>CACXFF010000094.1 GCA_902766805.1 uncultured Coriobacteriaceae bacterium
CCCGGTTAGCAGTACCCAAACGGCAGAAAGCACGTTTGAGTACCCGGTTGGCTGCACCCAAACGGCAGAAAGCACGTTTGCGTACCCCGCCCCCTGCCGCGAGATGTGTGGGGCTTGAAATTCATACTTGGTCGCGGGGTATTTCCCCGTGCAAACGGGTACCATGGAGCGAGATTGCCAAAGGACGCGCCATCGGCGCGCGTGAGGAGGATATATGTCCGAAGAAGAAAACGTTCAGGTGGACCAGCTGCTGCTGGAGCATGTGATTGAGGCCATCCGTCCGAGCCTGCAGGCCGACGGTGGCGATCTGAAGCTTGTGGGCGAGAAGGACGGCGTGGTCAGCGTCGAGCTCACGGGCAACTGCGCCGGTTGCCCGCTGTCCACGATGACGATGTCCATGGGCGTGGAGCGCGTGCTCGTGGAGAACGTCCCGGGTGTCAAGCGCGTGGAGGCCGTGATGGCCGACGGCGGCATGGCCGAGCCCATGGACAACCCCTTCTACTTCTAGGTCTGTCCCTTCGTTGGCCTGCGGCCCGTCTGCGCACGCGCGCTGGCGGGCCGTTTCTTGCAAGCGTCATCCGTCGGTCCGCCACCCTGCGGCACTCGTGCGCTGGCTTTTCCGCCCGGCGCATCCGTCGTCGCTCGGAACCGACCACCGCATCCGCCGCCCTCACGCCTCGTACTCGTTCGGGAGTCACCCATGCTCAACGACATCTACCATGCCCTTGACCCCATCGCCTTCCAAGTTGGCCCGCTCGCTGTGCGCTGGTACGGCATCGGGTACATCTTGGGATTCCTGCTGGGGGGTCTCGTGATCTACCGCCGCGCCCAACGTTGGGGCTTGGACATCACGGCCGACGACGTCTTCACGGTGGTCATTGGCCTTGCCTTCGGCGTGATCATCGGCGGTCGCCTGGGCTACGTGCTGTTCTACGGTGCGGGCTACTACTGGCAGCATCCGCTGGAGATCCTCGCCTTGAACGAAGGCGGCATGAGCTTCCACGGCGGCTTGGTCGGCGCGATCATCGGCGGTGCGCTCTCGTGCCGGCGCTACGGCATCTCCATCCCCACCATGTGTGACTTGGGCGTCCAAGGAGCCCCGTTGGGCATCTTCTTTGTGCGCTGTGCGAACTTCATCAACGGCGAGCTGTGGGGCAAGCCCACTGACCTGCCTTGGGGCGTCGTCTTCGAGACGGGTGGCAACGTGGCGCGTCACCCCAGCCAGCTCTATGAGGCGTTGCTCGAGGGCCTGCTGATGTTCGTGATCCTCTGGGCGTTGTCGCGTCGTCTTCCGCCGCGTCCGCAGTTCACGTTCAGCGGCGTGTTCCTGGCCCTCTACGGGGTGTTCCGCATCTTGGTAGAGTTCGTGCGCGTGCCCGACTCGCAGCTCGGCTACCTGTGGGGTCCCGTCACGATGGGGCAAGTGCTCAGCCTGCCCATGGTCATTGGCGGCATTGGCCTGGTGATCTGGGCGACGCGTGCCAATCGTCCGCAGCAGGGCCACGTGGCCGCCTAGCGCCTCGCCCAACGGCTGCCCCTTGGTACCAATAAGACCACGTCATTTTGGTACCAAGCCCCTTGCCGTGCCCTCGACCCCTACGAGCTGCGCGTCGTTCCCGATGATGGAAACATCACCCGCCCGCGCGGCCCTGCGCTACGATGACCTTGCATCATCGATCTGGGGGGAGCCATGGCCACAGAACAGAGCGCGCTGCTGCCGTCTCAGCGCCTGCGCGTCGCCTACCTGCTCACGTTGGCGGGCGGGTACCTGGACGCGTACACGTATTTCGAGCGCGGCGGCGTCTTCGCCAACGCCCAGACGGGCAACATCGTCAAGCTCGGCATTGCGTTGGCGCATGGCGAACGTGACACTTACCTGCTCTTCCTGTTGCCCATCGGCGCTTTTGCCCTCGGCCTGCTGAGCGCTTTGGCCCTGACTGATCTGCTCGAGGCCCGTGGCAGTCGCCTCAAACGCCGCTCGGTCCTCGCGCTCGAGATCATCGGACTGGCCATCGTGAGCCTCATCCCGTTGGAGGGGCAGTACAACACGCTGGCCAACTGCATCGTGAGCTACGTGGCGGCACTGCAGTACGAGACATTCTCCAGCTTCCACGGGTACGCTATCGTCACCACGATGTCCACGGGCAACCTGCGCAAGTTCATCGACGCGCTCTATGCGGGCGTCGTGCACCGCGACACTGCCAAGCTTCGCCAAGCGCTTGTGTTCCTGAGCATCATCGTCACCTTCACGATGGGCGCCTTCCTCGGCGCGCTGGGTACCGACCTGTGGGATCGCGCGGCCGTGATGCCCGCCATCGCCTGCCTGGCCTTGGCCATCGTCGTCATCACCATCTTGCGCCGCCGCAACCTAGGCGCGGCGGAGCGCTGATGGCACGCTTGTCTCTATGACAAATCTGCCATCGATTGTCTTACCTGTCTTACGCATGCTAGAATGGCGGTGAGGAAAGGAGCGCCATGGCACTCGATGCAGGCATGACGGTGGTGAACGCTCGCGTTTCGGGCACGTCGCTCGAGCGTGCGCGTGGCGTGCTCACTGCTGCAGGACTCACGGTCTCTCAGGCCATACGCGATCTCGTGGACCAGATTGCCGAGTCGGGCGAGGTTCCTCGTTTTGTTGGCCGCCGCCCCCATGATGGCGAGCTCAACCTCGCAGCCCTTACGGCCCGTGCCGAGGAACTGACCCGACGCGAGCTTCATGAAGCTGATGCGTGGGGGAGCGTGGAACGAGACGATGACCTCTTGTCGCAAGAGCGGGTGAGTCGCTTTGGCTGAGAAGCGCCTTTTCCTCGTCGACACCAACGTGCTCATCGACTACTGCGACGTGATGCGCCCTCAGCATGCCGATGCCGTTGAGCTTGTGCGCGCCGCGGCGCGTGGCGATGCATACGAGCTCGTGGCGCTGGTTTCATCGCTGAAGGACCTCTACTTCATCATGGCCCGCCAGCTGCATGACGAGGCGGCGGCACGCGAACTCGTCCGCATCGTGTCCCAAGTATTCCGGATCGTGGATCTCAAGGAGCTGTATAGCACCATGGCGCTCGCATCCGACGAACCAGACTACGAAGATGGGCTGGTACGCGCCGCGGCGGAGGTGCTCGGTGCGCGGGGCATCGTCTCGCGCGACGTGAGAGCGTTCGCGGCGTCACATGTGCCGAGGCTCAGCGCCGCGCAGGCTGTGGCGCGCATAGCGGGAGATGTGCCATACGGCTGGTAGCTGGACGCGTGCCGATGCATGGCGGGAAAAGAATGGCGCGGAGCCATGTGATGGCCCCGCGCCAGAGCGCATGCCCATGCGTATGGCAGGGCGTACGCTAGTCGACCTTCATGTCGCCCGGTTGGATGACGCCGTTGCGGCGCAGGAGCCAAGCCACGGCCCACGCGACTACGGCGGGGATCACGATGCTCACCAGCACGAGTGCCAGCCACTCCATGGGACCGGGCACGATGCCGTCGGCCACCCAACCCGAGTACACGCCGATGGGCCCGACCATGCCGCAGGTGCCCATGCCGCTCGCGATGGCGGCGCCGTTCTGCTGCAGGCCAAAGGCCACGGTGGCCACAGGGCCGGTCACGGCGCTGGCCACGAGGGCGGGCACCCAGGTGACGGGCTTCTTGAGGATGTTGGGCACCTGGAGCAGGGAGGTGCCCAGGCCCTGCGACACCACGCCCGACCAGCCGTTGTCCGCGAAGCTCGCGGCCGCGTAACCCACCATCTGCGCGCAGCAGCCGGCCAATGCCGCGCCGCCCGCGAGACCCGTGAGGCCCAGTGCCGCGCAGATGGCCGCGCTCGAGATGGGCAGGGTGAGCGCGGCGCCCACGACGACCGACACGATGATGCCCATGAGCAGGGGCTGCAGGTCGGTCGCCCACATGATGAGGCCGCCGAGCGACGAGGCCGCCGCGCCGATGGCCGGGCCGATCGCCAAAGCCAGCGCGCAGCCCAGGCCGACGGTGACGCCGGGGGTTACGAGGATGTCCACACGCGTCTCCTTGGAGACGGCCTTGCCGAGCTCGGCCGCGATGACGGCCACTACGAGCACGGCGAGCGGGCCGCCCGCGCCGCCTGCGGAATTGGCCGCGAAGCCAACGGCGGCGAGCGAGTAGAGCACCAGCGGCGGTGCCGCGAGGGCGTTGCCGATGGCGATGGCCATGGCGGGCCCGGCGACCGATTTGGCGAAGCCGCCGATGTCCATGAGCGGGGCGAAGCCGGTGAGTTCGCCGAGGGTGGAGAAGATGGTGCCGATGAGCAGCGACGCGAAAAGGCCCTGTGCCATGGCGCCCAAGGCGTCGATGGCGTAGCGCTGGAAGCTGATGCGGATGTCCTTGCGCTCGAGGAACGATTGCGGGGCTGTGGTCTGTGCGGTCTGTTCGGGCATGTGCCCTCCCTTGCTGTCAATTTGGCAAATCAGCCGAGGCTGTTGTTGCATGGTAGCCGAGCTTTGGCGCGTGTGGAACCTGCGGAAACAGTGCGTTAGCATCGTTGGCGCGTGCTTGGCCGCCGGCCCGTCCACCGCAAGCGCTGACAGCAAGGAGCCCGACTACCGCGAGCGTCTCTCCGCCGACGCCCCGTGGTCTGTCTGCGGCAAGCGCCGGCAGGGCATCGACCGCTATCGGGCCGTCCCGTCGAGGGCCGCATACTCTTGCGCGATGAGGCCGGCGACGAACTCCAGCTGGTAGGGATGGCCGAAGGGGCTCTGGTCCGAGGTGAAGAGCACGCGGTCGGAAACGTAGCTGGGCAGTGGACGGTCGTTACCGCACACCATCCAGAGCTTGGGCCGGTCGAGGCGTTGCAGCGCGTCGTGCAGGTCGCGCGCCTCAAAGAACGTTCCCGTGTACGAAAACACGATCACGAGCTCGTCGCGCGTGGCGCGGGCGATGCGCTCCAGTTGGTCGGACCATGCGTTGCAGCTTTCCACGAGTTTGCCCTGCATCAGGAGGTCCACCTGCAAGCTGAGGGCGGCGGATTGGGCTTTGAGCGGCCCAAAGACCTGTACGCGTTCGTGGGCGTGCAGGTCATGCGCCAAGCGTGTGACGGCTGCCCTGTCCACGCTCGCGGCAGCCAGGGCGAGCGCGCGGGCGTTGAGGCGCGCGAGGTTTTGCGCGCGCTCGGAGACGTCGGAGCCCTCTACGCGCGCGTAGCCCCGCCGTGCGTCGACGAACGCCTGGCGCAAGTCGGCAAAGCTCTCGAAGCCAACCTCCTTGGCGAAGCGCGACACGCTGCCTGTCCCCACATGGCAGGCCTCCGCGAGGCTCTTGACCGACAGCTCGTCGAGGTCCTGTTGGTGTTCTAGCAGGTAGCGCGCTATGTGGGCGTTGGTGGAGTCGGAGCTCTCGGTGCCAAGCAGCGAGAGCAGTGCGACCGACAGCGAGTCGTAGATCATGCTTTCTCCCGACGCAGGATGACGTGATGGTTGCAGCATAGCGCCGATGCGCCGCCGTCCGCCAACGCGACCACTGCGAGCGCCGCCGTCCGCCAACGCGACCACTGCGAGCGTTTCTGCTTCGCAGGGCTCGAACTGTTCGCCCGAAGTCGCCGCAGCCTGACCACTGCGAGCGCCGCCAACACAGTGCCACAAGCAAGCGCCCCGCGCCATGAGCTGTGGCACGGGGCGTGGAAGCGAGCCCGTCGGAGCGCGGCGCGACCGATCAGCGACCGAGCACCTTGTTGTAGAGCATGCCCTGGCGCAGCTTCTCGGCGTCGCCGCCCAAGACCTCTACCAGCGCATAGGCAAACGCGAACGTGGTGCCGGGGCCCTGGGAGTACACGCGCTTGCCATCCACGTACACGATCTCGTCCACCCATTCGGCACCCGGGGCTTCGATCTTGGCGGCAGTGGTGGGGTAGCAGGTGTAGATGCGGCCGTCCAAAAGGCCCGCGCGGTCGAGGGCGATGGGGGCGGCGCAGATCGCGCACACCCAGGCGCCGCGCGCGTCCGCTGCCTTCAGGGCTTCCTGGAACCCGTCGTGGTCGCGCAGTGCTGCGGCGCCGTCGTACCCGCCGGGGAGGACAACCATGCCATACGCGTCGAGGCTGCCATCGAAGACCTTGTCGGCGAGCGCGGTGATGCCATGGCCGCCCGTGACCTGGTCGCCCAGCAAACCCACTGCGTCACAGCTGAATCCGGCGCGGCGCAGGATGTCGACGACCATGAGGGCCTCGCCCTCTTCGTAGCCCGGCGCGAGCATGACAGCGATCTTCTCCATGAGATACCTCCTGATGTGGCGGGTGTTCCCGCTTGGGTTATGGGATGACTCCATCATGCCGAAGCGGTCCGGCTGAGGCGAGGCGTTTCCAGAACGCGGAAACGTTGCGTCTGCGAGCTATGGCGTGCCCCGTCCTTACGAACACCAGAGGGGTTGCGGCACAAAGCTTTGGCCGCGCACGACTACTGTGACCTCTGCCAGCCGTGAGCGCTACACTGGCAGCGTCCACATCAAAGCCCGGCCACACGAGGAGATGCCATGCTCCGCAACGTTTGCGACGTCCACACCCACACGATCTATTCGCGCCACGCCTACTCCACCATCGAGGAATGCGTGCGCGCCGCGGCCGCCGCGGGCGTGGAGCTGCTGGGGTCGGCCGACCACTTCGGCAACATGCTGTACGAAAACCCCAGCTACCTGGACTTCCAGTACTTCATCAACCGCTACCTGTGGCCACGTACCTGGATGGGCGTGACCGTGCTGCGCTCGGCAGAGGCCGACATCACGGACCTGGAGGGGCACCTCTACGGTTGGGATCGTTACCTCAACACATCCATCACCTACGAGGAGGTCGCGCCGTTTACGCTGCTCGAGCGCGTGGCGCGCGACTCGGACTATCTCATCGCGTCGGTGCATGGCAAGCATTGGACCCAAGGTGCCACGCGCGCGCAGCTCACCGACCTCTACATCAAGACGATGGAGCGCAACCCCAAAGTGCTCATCCTGGGGCACATCGGGCGTTCGGGCTTGGACTTCGAGATCGACCCGGTGGTCGAGGCCGCACGCGACCTGCACCGCCTGGTGGAGATCAACGAGCACAGCTTCGCGTACCCGCCTGGCCGTACGCGCTGCCGTGCGATCGCCGAACGCTGTGCCGAGCTGGGCTGCCCCGTCACGCTGTGCACCGACGCGCACATCGCCTGCGACATCGGACGGATGGACCACGCGCTGGGCATGCTCGACGAGATCGGCTTCCCCGAAGAGCTGCTGGCCACGCGCACGCCCGACGCCTTCCTGCAGGCGGTCGTCGCGGCAGGCCTGCCCAACCCGTTGGACAGCGAGCGCCCCCAGCCCGAGGCATAGCGGTAACAAGGAATCAAACAAGAGAAGAACTCCCTTGATGACTCAGGGTAAATGAGGGAGTACTTTGGCGTAGCCATTTGCTACCGTACAGCATCTTTCCCTTCCTTTTGTAAGTCAATTGTACATAGGAACCCTGTAGCATAAATGGACATGTATGAAGGGGGCCTATTGTGACTGCGCTTGAAAAGATTACGCACCTCGCTGTCAGATAGCCAATCCCGCTCCCATGCGGGAAGCCACGTGAGCCACCATCAGACCTTTTGCGTAGGTATCAGATATAGGTAAGTTGGCGCATGCGGGGAGCAGACATGAGCGACCGTCAACAGGCAC